>JACGMN010000090.1 GCA_014061035.1 Candidatus Methanophagales archaeon
CTTTTCTTGATTAAATAGAATATCTAAATCAAAATAAAACAAAAGATGGAAAAAAATGCCAGAAAGGAGTAAGGACTGGATAAATCAAGCGGAAAAGGATTTAAAAGCAGTTGAAGAGCTGATGAAAGGCGAATTTTTTGAATGATCATGCTTCATTGCCCAGCAAGCGGCGGAAAAAGCAGTTAAAGCGGCATTTCAGGAATTAAACGCGGTCGCATGGGGACATTCTATCTCTGATCTCATGAGAATTCTCTCAAAGAAAGTGGTGGTGAATGAAGAGCTTTTAAATTGTACCAGGAGCCTGGATAAATATTATATATTATATTCCTTATATTCCTACCAGATACCCAAATAGCTTCTAGCAGAAAAAAGGGCTGTGCCTGGAAGTGACGTGGATATTTTAATCATACTCAAAAGCAATGTTCCGTATATTTAAAATCCTGATTATCTGCGTTCATCTGCGTCCGATCATAAAATTTATGTATCCTCTCCAAGCTTTCCGATAGCGTCAGCACGGCATTGCCGGCAGTGTGTCATCTGTCGCGTGTATTCTCTGCATTTCTTCTGCATCTCTCTCTTCTCCCGCGATGTCGGCGGTGTAATATCTGCGAATTTGTATTGCGGGATGAGCGGCATGATATTCTGCTGATAAACGCCTATCTCTCCTACCGTCCTTGCTATCTCAATAATATGCTTATCGTTCACCGAGGGAATATATACCGTATTCACTTTTACTAAAATCTTCCGCTTCACACTCTCTCGAATTCCTTCTAACTGGTTCTTTATCAATAACTCAGCCGCTTCCTTTCCTCTATATCTCTTGCCGCGGTAATCGATGAACGAATATATCTTCTTGCCTATCTCCGCGTCAACTGCATTGAGAGTGACGGTTATTGTACCGATCCCCAACTCTTCAATATCTGCAATCCGATCTGGTAGGAGCAATCCATTAGTGCTAATGCATAACAGTAGACGCGGAAACTCATCCTTTATTAGCTGGAAAGTCTCAAAAGTATCCTCATTGTATAATGGCTCACCAGGTCCCGCAACTGCGGCAACTTTAATGTACTGCACCTTTTCAAGCACTCCTCTTAATAGTTCTAACGCTTCCTGCGGTCTGAGCACCTTGCTTGTCACGCCTGGTCGCGATTCATTTACGCAGTCGAATTTCCGTATACAGTAATTACATTGTATGTTACACATCGGAGCCACGGCGAGATGTATTCTACCGAATAAATGACTTGCGTGTTTACTGTAACAAGGGTGCTTTTGAACCTTTCTAAACTGTGCAGGGTCCCAGGGAACTTCCTTGCCTTCTACTTTTGTTACGTGCAGAGGTTCCCGCTCAAGTTCAGGTGCAGGTTCAGGTTCAACAGCCTTCTCTACAAGACACATATTTGTTTTTATTCTTATATATTTAGATATTTAGATGTTTTTTGGTAAAGCTTTTTGCATGCAAAAAGGTTTGTAATGAAAATTTTCAAGAAGAAGCTGAAAACAAGGGTTAGTGGTGCGGGTGCAGCAGAGAAGCGTATCGATATCGGTGAGATTTCTCTGGTACCCGAGTCGTTGGATGACTTATGGCACCTTAAGCACGTGATCGAAGCAGGTGACCTCGTATATTCTGTTACGTACAGGCGGATAGACGTGGCGAGAGATAAGGTACGACCAGATAAGGCTGATAAGAAGCCGGTGCGATTAGGTATAAGAATAGAAGGAATCGAGTTTCACAAATTCTCACGCAGGTTACGTATAAAAGGAATGATCGAGGAAGGTCCAGATACTGAACTGGGCGCTTATCATACTTTTAATATCGAACCCGGTGTAAATCTTTCAGTAGTGAAGGAATGGAAAGAGCATCAGTTGAAGAGGCTACGAGAAGCGGAAAAAGCGGTTGCCACGCCTGATCTGCTCGTAGTAACTATAGAGGACGGCGAGGCAATTGCAGGAGTCATACGCCAGTATGGCGTGGATGAGCTGTTTTCAATACGGTATGGTTCTGGCAAAGGCTTGGAACGCATAGGAGATGGTAAAACAGATTTTTTTTATGACCTGTTGAAGCATCTGAAAAACTCGTTTCATGCAACTAATGCGGAAGCAATTATCATTGCAGGTCCGGGCTTTATAAAAGACGATTTCTTCTCGTTCCTGAAGATGCAGGATGTGGAGTTAGCGAAACGGACGAGAAAAGAGCAGACTTCTTCAATCGGTGTCTCAGGATTCTTAGAAGTATTGAAACGTGGCGCAGTAGAACGGATCAAAAAGGAGGACCGGCTTACGAAAGAAGTGCGGCTGTTGGATCGGTTGATGGAAGAGATAAGCAAAGAGGATGAGAATGGGGGGAAGGCGGTATACGGGACGGAAGAGGTTAAAAAAGCGTTAGAGTATGGGTGTGTTGAGACGTTGCTGGTCAGTGATGAGAAGCTTATGAAGAGAATGACAATGAAGAACGTGAGTAAGGCAGGCGACGGCGGAAGCGCAGAAGAAGAAGGGGAGATAGACCGCATGCTCGAAGAGGCAGAGCGGAAACGCGGCAGCGTAGTGATCTTCAGCACGGAGTTCGAGCCCGGGAAGCGGCTTAGTGCATTGGGCGGAATTGCTGCGATATTGAGATTCAGGTATTCGTATTCGTAATACCAAAATTAAACATCGAGTACAACCTGTGCGTGCCAAATCTCGTTCTTCTTCACTTCCATCATATTATATGTAACGGCTTTTATTATTATGCCTGATTCATGCTTCGCGGGATCGAATTTTCCGCCTCTGCACGTCCCTTTTATACTGAACTCTGGCTCGTTCGCGTTTATAATTATATCGAAGCTTTTCATAACGAGCGATTCGGCATCGAATAAAAATATCAGCTCGTTTAACCAATCAAGGATCAAACTGTACAAATCTTCTGCATTTACCGCTATTTTTCGTTCCTCCGCTTCTTCTATCGCTTCTACGTCGGTCATGAAACTGTACATAGCGAACGCGGCATTGACAAAGAGCTCTTTTAACGTAGCACCATAAGCTTCGAATCCCACATCCGCGGGATGCTCGATATACCTGTATTTTACCTTATCTTCCTGTTCCTCTTCCATCTACTCTAAATCTAAAAAATCAGTACAGATAACTTTTCCAAGACCCTTTAAATTGATCATATCAATAGATGCCGGCACCACTACCGTATCCTGTGGCACTAACACGATCTTATTTTTGTATTTGTATTTCTTTGATCGCGACTTTACCGTAACCTGCCCATCTACACAGGTAAGCACCCGGAGCATTCCACCTGTAGCTGTACCTGTGCCAGTACCTGTACCTGTACCAGTACTAACGTTTACTTCGCCTCCTTGATCGCATCGAACCTCAAGAAGCTTTAATGTGAAATGCGTACCGCGTAAGAGCAGGTATTCCGTAATTTCACGCTCTGCACGTAGAATTTCACGCTCTTTCTTCAAGTCTACTCCGAGCCCATCTTCGTTTAACTTCAACACGTTCATAGCATCCTTCATCTGTAGTTCTCTTCTACTGCCATAATCGTATATCCTGAAGGTTCGCTCAGATGCAGTGCTGACCTCATATACCTCTATCCCGGCACCTAACGCGTGAATAACACCTGCTGGAATGCTGTACGTACCGCCAACGCGTGCATCAAATACGTGCAAGTGAGAAAGAACCGTTCCAGTCATAGCAGCTTCGCTAAAGTCTTCTTTACTTATAACATCCCCAGAGTCAAAGCCGAGATAAATTTTTGCTCCACGTGCTGCCTCGAGTACGTACCACGCCTCCTCTTTACCAAAAAGATCACCGATCGAATTTGCATACGCATCGTCTGGATGAACCTGCACGGAGAGATTCTTATCTGCTTTTAATATCTTTACAATCAGTGGGAATATCGTTCTCGCAGGAGTTATAGCCGTAACCCCTAAAATCTGGGCTGGGAACAAGAAAGTTAAGTCATCAAGCGTGAATCTAAGTTCTTGTTCTTGTCCTTGATCAATTGCCAGTTCCAGTTCAGCATAATTCCGTGATGATGCACACCAAAGCTCGTAACCCCACGGCTTAATCTCAGTGAACTGCTTAATCTTAAACGGTCGTTCAACAGCGGTCTTCAACTCTTCATTCATTACCATTACCATCAATCAATCTCTTACTCTTAGCTACAGTTGCAGTCTCAAACCGTTTCTTCGTATCCTCTTTCTCGTCTGCTGAGACACTTTTCAGCATCTCGGCAACCTCACTCAGAGCAAACTCGTTTCCAGGAAGGCATGTGTTCCACCACTTCTCTTTACTCTCTTTCTCTGCACCAATCCGCATCGTGAGCCGTATTTTCCCCTTTACTGGATGGAATACATCCACAACGAAGCAATCCTCGACTTCGAGCTCTGCATCATCAACCACGTTATAAATGACACATCGTTTACCCTTTATCCTGTTCAACGTTGAGTTGATTACACAAGCCTCTTCGAGTTCTGCGTATCTCGCTACTGAATTTACGATAACACTATTCCTCACCACCCCGGCCTCGAATGATACAAATAGACTATCGTAGATGGAAGACGAGACCGAAACGCCACAGCCGGCTGCTGTAGCTGTAACAGGAGAGATGTCAAAGTCTAAACCTAAGAATTCACGCAGTCTACACGCTGCTTCGTCATCGTCCAAAAGTTTCATCACACTTTTGTAATAACTCTCATTCGTCCCAAAATCCACCCAGATTGTCCTATCGCTTAACGGATAGCTTCTTATCAGTGCGGAAGAAGAAGAAGAAGAAGAAGAAAGATGTGGTACGAGAGACGAGAGCTCAGTCTTTACCCTATCTGCTCGCTCAAGGAGCCATAGGCTGGTCTCGTACTCGGGCGCAATCCATGACTGCCACAGCTCATCAGAATTAAATTTTCCTTCTCTCGCAGCGAGTGCATCGCTGAACGCATGGCGCATACATTCTGCTGCAATGCCGCTCATCGTAAACATTCCCATATTCACCATCACCATCAGGTCACCATTCTCCTTCTTTGCAATCATCTTTGCCACTTCGTAGCTACGTGAATCCTCGAAATCGAGTAGCTCACAACCTTCTCTCTTAGTTTCCGCCTCAGCCTTCGCAGACCGGACTATTTGAATACCATAATTGCGAGCAATCTCTGCTGTGAGTTCTGTCTGTAATCCGAAGAGCATGACATGCGTCTTCTGCGCACAGTTCTGTATATCTTCCGGACTGTCAGCAAATAACAAGAACTGGTCGCCCCACGTAACCATGATGCGAGAAGGAATTGCGAAATCCTGGAACTGCTTTATCACACCTTCGAGTATAGTGAGGTTCGGCACTTCGATGAGTGCTTTGTTCTTAACAGTCCTTGTAAGTATGTTCCTTGTTCCCTCTCCCGCGGTATGCACGATAAGAACACTTTTACCCTGCTTCACCCCTTCTATAATATCTTTTCCTATCGCTACACTCGCATTCTCTATAGCAAATAGTGTTCCAAGTCCGTTACCAGCACGACCGTTCCAGGCACTTTCAGAGACTGGCACAATGATTGAGTTCTGAAGCAGATCATCCCTCAACGAAGTGCGTGCCAGCTCTCTGGCGTCTAAATCGTCTGTGACAACAATCACGATATAATCGAACATTTTAAATTACCTATCTTATCTATTTTAAGTGTGAATCATATTTAAATTTATCACAATTCAATACAATCTCGAAATGATGTGATGTGATGAGATGAATATAAAGATAAGCGCGAAGATCGCGATAACTGGAAAAAGTGCAGATATGATAGTAATTCCGCTGACTCCGGATAATATGGATACGATAAGGACGGTTGTAACAGCTAAAGATAAAGATAATGATAAAAGCGTGGTAACTTATTTTGAAGCTAATAGTATAGGCTCGCTTATAGCAAGCGTGGATGATTATTTGATGAATGCTAAGATCGCCCAGCAGATAGTAGAACTGGAAGATGAAGTTTGAGCTGAAAGCGCATCTCAGATGCAGTGGGGCTGTTGTTAGGACTAGGACCGGGACTCCCGAAGGCGGTGTAAATTTATCAGATATAGATGAATGTGTGGCATATTGTAACAAGGAATTATTAAAAAAAGGTGCGCCACCAGGTTGTGGTGCAGAGGTAGTCAGGTGGAAGGTTGTAGATGAGAGAATTACGCTGGAAATAGTTTCTGACCGGTTTGTAAGGGCGCATGATGCACTACTGCGTGTGAAGAAAGAATTTGCGAGATTGTTAGGGCGGTACCGTATAGGGTTACGCGGAATTGAGATAGAGGACTACAAGATAGCACTGGAATGGGAAGAGGGAGCGGAAGAGAAAGAAGGTTTAAGGATACGGAAATTACCGTTTGTAAAGGAGATAAGACATAGAAAAGGGAGTTTAGAGCTTGTACTGGATGTAGACGAATCTTCGTTAGATAAAAAAATTCCTGACCGGCTAATACGATTATTAGAGGAAAAGAAGGAGGCGAATAGGTGGAAAGGTAAAAGTGAGCATTGGGAACTGATATTTGAGAGTGAGAAGAAAGAGCATTATTTCGATAAAGACCCGACAGAGGCGATGATACAGCGTGATTGGCTACAGCATGCGGCAGGAAGGGGGCAGTATGTCTACGGACCGCAGATAACGCAGATCTTCCGGGCGTTCGAGAAGATATTGCTCGACGAGCTCTTGATCCCACTGGGCTATAACGAGATGGTCTTCCCAAAGTTCATCGCCTGGGATGTCTGGAAGCGATCAGGTCATGCGAAGGGGATTTATCCTGAGATGTATTATGTCTGCACGCCAAAGTCGCGCGATCCGGAATACTGGGAAGATGTAATCGATTATTTCAAAGTGACGAACGAGGTTCCGGTAGATATGATAATGGAGAAGATAGAGAATGTTGGAGGGATGTGCTATGCTCAATGCCCACCTTTTTGGGTCTTCCTGCAAGGAAAGATACTACCTGACGATATCTTACCGGTAAAGGTCTTTGACAGGTCTGGAACTTCGTATAGGTATGAAAGCGGCGGACTTCACGGTATAGAGCGGCTTGATGAGTTTCATCGCGTGGAGTTGATATGGATCGGGAAGAAGCAAGAGGTGATAGACCATGCAAAACTGCTCCAGGAGCGGTATCGCCAGATATTTAGTGAGATACTCGAGATTGAGTGGCGTGAGGCATGGGTGACACCGTGGTTCATGGCACAGGAAGGAAGAACAGGTTTGGCAGAGTCAAAAGAGGTTGGGACAATAGATTACGAGGCGGTACTGCCGTACAGCGGGAAATGGCTGGAGTTCCAAAATGTTAGCGTGAACGGGTATAAATACCCCAGCGGGTTCAGTGTGAAGCTACAAAGCGGTGCAGAGTTGTGGTCAGGCTGCTCAGGTGTTGGATTGGAGCGATGGGCTGCGAGTTTACTAGCACAAAAAGGGTTAGATCCAGATAAATGGAGCGAAAAGTTCAGGTCTATCGTAGGAGAACTGCCGGAGGTCTTCAGATTTCTGTGAATTTAGAAATTAGATTTTAGGATTTAGGGGTGATATGAAATAATGAGCGAAGAGGAAGTCCTGGAGATACTGGAAGGGAATGCGCGGATGAGCGATGCTGAGATAGCGAAGATGGCAGGTATAGGGGTGAACGAGGTGACGGCGATCATCTCGGAGTTGGAACGTAAAAGGATTATAAGAAGATATAAAGCCGTGATAGACTACGAAAAAGCAGGAATAGAGATTGTGCAGGCGTTGATAGATATAAAAATCAGTCCTGAAAGGGAGACCGGCTATGATTCTGTTGCAGAACGGATCTCGCGATTCCCGGAGGTCAAATCTGTGCGGTTAGTATCAGGCGAGTACGATCTATCGGTATTGGTAGCCGGGAAGACGATGCATGAAGTAGCATATTTCGTTGCAGAGAAGATAGCGCCTCTGGAACAGGTTCGTAATACATTGACGCATTTTTTACTGAAGACTTATAAGGAGGATGGGGCGATATACGGCGAGGATGAAGAAGGGAAGAGGTTGGCAGTGACGTTGTAGTATATTTTTTATCCTACCAGAATCCCGAACTTATCACAGAGTTTCACGACTGAGGGGTGTTTA
>JACGMN010000051.1 GCA_014061035.1 Candidatus Methanophagales archaeon
CCCAGCATCTCTTTCAATCTTCCTACAAATTTTTCCTTTCGCCGATTCCATTTGTAGCAGGTCTATCTCGTGTAATTCTCACGTGCGCAATCCCTTTATTCTTGCAAAGTCGCTGAAAACGGAACGACGCCTCAGCGATAAATTGTTTTGCATTAATTCTATCCTTTCAGCCCTTTTTCTCTTCCATTCTCCATCTCTCCTCTTCTTCTCCCTGTTAAATTCCTTTATCTCAACCAAATCAAACAAATATCTTCGCTGTTGAAAAGTAGTCTGCCGATAATAGATTGCCATCTTCCGACACCTCCTCCGTATAGAAATAGGTGCTAAGTTTTATATAAGGTATAGTGTATATCAGGATGACAACAACATTTTTTACTCATTTTGCCACCTATTTCAAACCCTTCAACTGTTTAACCTCCCTCTTCTCATTCCAACATCTCCTTATTTTTTTTCTGTTCTCTTAATCGCGATATAAATCACCTTTTTACCTATCTTCCAGGTCTTCCAGTAAATCTGCCCGTCCTCCTTGTCTTCAACCTCATCTCTATCATCTCTCTCCTTTTTCTCGTCAATACAGACGGCAAGCGTCTCAGTACAGATATAATCCGAGAAGTTCTCGATCGCTTCTTTTACCTCCTCGTCGCATGCATACACAAGCTCTATCTTCTCGGTATATTCAAGGTCAAGCTCTTTCCTCATCCCCTGTGTTCTTCTCACAATGTCTCTAACTAACCCTTCTTCTATGAGATTCTTACCAGGACAGCAGTCTAAGAACAAGCATGTACCGTCATTCACATCCACCATCGCACGCTTATAATTAGAACGAGCACCCTCGTCCGCAACCAAATCTGCAAGAGTAACCTCAACGTCCTCACGCCCGACAGGCAGGTCATCAAATCTAACTTCACGAACATTCAGCTCTTCCTTCAATATCTCTGCCAGAGATTCCGCTCTCTCCCGCTTCTCCTTACTACAGATAACGATGACCTCTTTTAATGGCTGTCGTATCTTTATACCTGCATCTGATCGCATCCGCCTGCCAGCCTCTACCAATTTGGAGATCAACTCCATCGATTCCTCTAATTCGAGTTCTATAACTGATTCGTCAGGAGAAGGATAGTCGCAGAGATGCACACTCTCCAGCCTGTCTTCTGAATCTATAACGATAGCGCCTCGCACAAGATTCTGGTAAATGTGTTCAGAGACGAAAGGTAGAAAAGGAGCGAGCAGTTTGCAGACCGAGACGATGGCCTCGTAGAGCGTTAAATACGCGCAATCCTTATCAAAGTTCTCCTCAGTGATCCAGAACCGCCTCCGTGACCGCCGTATGTACCAGTTGCTCAGGTCGTTAATGACGAACTCTTCTATTTTCCTCGCGGCAACGTGAATCTCGAACCGTTCAAGTGCGTCAATTACGTCCCTATTGAGTCTGTTCAACCGCGATATGAGCCATCTATCGATCACATTCCGCTGCTCCACAGGGATGCCATTCTTTCCCGGATTGAACTCGTCGATGTTGGCATAAGTAACGAAGAAGAAATAAGAGTTCCAGAGCGTGTTCAAGAACTTCTTTTGCTTCTCTCGTATTGCCTCTACTGAGAACCGTATATCCTCTGTCACGGGGGATGCGGTGAAGAGATACCACCTGAGAGCATCTGCGGATCCCGTACCTGTCCCTGTCCCTGTGCCAGTCCCTGTTCCTGTTCTTGTCCCGGTCTCAAATAGCTCATTCATCTCGACCACGTTACCTTTGCTCTTACTCATCTTCACGCCTTTCTCGTCCAGTATATGACCGAGCGATAGCACATTGAGATAGGCTGGTGCATCGAAGATCGCGGTCGATACACCAAGAAGAGAATAGAACCATCCCCTCGTCTGATCTATCGCTTCGGTAATGAAATGAGCGGGGAAGTTCTCTGTAAACTTTAAATTTTCCTTTCCCTCTTCCTTTCTCATCCCCTCTTCAGCTATCTCTACCTCAAAGGGGTAGTGCCATTGTGCAAACGGTGCAGAACCTGAATCATACCAGCAATCTATCACGTCTTCTACACGGTGCATATCGTCGCCACATTCATTACACGTCAAGACCACATCATCGATGTAAGGTCTGTGGAGATCAATCTCGCGGTAGAGAGTAGTCTTTGCCATCTCTCGCAACTCTGCTACACTGCCAACGCAATATCTCTGTCCACAACCGGTATTTTGGCATATCCATATATTCAATGGAGTACCCCAGAATCGCTCCCTGCTGAGCGCCCAGTCCTTGATATTCCTCAGAAAGTCACCAAATCTACCGTATTTCAAATGGGCTGGGTACCAGTTTATCTTCTCATTATTAGCAAGCAAGTTATCACGAAGCGTTTCCATTGCGATGAACCACGATTCACGTGCGTAATACAAAAGTGGCGAATCGCACCGCCAGCAGAACGGGTAAGAATGCAAATGCAGCGCTTCTTTGTATAATTTGCCATCCTGCTTCAACATCTCTATGATGAGTTTATCTGCGTCCTTCACGAAGATACCTTCCAGTGGCGGAACCTCGGCTGTAAAACGACCGTCACTCCCTACGGGCTGTGAAAAACCCAGCTTCTTTTGCCTGCTAACTTCATAGTCCTGTTCTCCAAATGCTGGAGCTATATGGACGATACCCGTACCTTCTTCGAGTGTAACGAAATCCGCGGTGATTACTTTATGCACCTGTACCTGTACGTCACTACTCACTCTTTCTTCTTCTCCCCATCCTCCTTCTATCTTCGCGAACACAAAGAGCGGTTCATACTTCAAATTCAAATCCTCCATATTTTTACCGGTAAATCGTTCTAATATCTCATATTCGCCGCCGTCTCCTTCTAAAATATCTAATCGCGCTTCAGCAATGATTAAAACCTCTTCTTCCGCATCAGGCTCATGCTTCTGCTCATGCTTCTGCTTCTGCTTCTGCTTTACCTTCACGTAGGTCTGTGACGGATGTACCGCAAGAGCGATATTCCCTAAGAGAGTCCAGGGCGTAGTTGTCCATGCTAAGAGGTAGAGTGGTGGTGATGATGATTCCTGCTTCACTCTGAACTTTACATATATTGAAGGGTCTTCAACATCTTGATAGCCCTGTGCTACCTCATGAGTACTGAGCGTGGTCTCGCATCGCGGACAAAAAGGGACAACTTTATGACCTTTGTATAGCAAGCCCTTATCCCATATCTCTTTCAACGACCACCAGACCGATTCGATATAGGCATTATCAAACGTTATGTACGGGTCGTCCATATCTATCCAGAATCCTACACGCTTTGTGGCATTCACCCATTCTTTCTCATATCTGAAGACCGAGTCTTTACATCGCTGGTTGAATCTTTCGATTCCGTATTTCTCTACCTCTTGCTTGCTGCTGAGACCAAGCTCCTTCTCTACTTCTATCTCGACCGGCAGACCATGCGTATCCCAGCCTGCTTTTCGCTGCACATGGAAGCCACGCATCGTTTTATATCTCAGTACGAGGTCCTTCACAACCCTTGTGAGAATGTGTCCCGGATGCGGAAGTCCATTTGCAGTCGGAGGTCCTTCGATGAAGATGAACTTATCACAGCCCTTTCGCTGCTCTACGCTGCGTTCAAAGGTCTTTTCTCTATCCCATAACTCCAATATCTCCTCTTCCAGCAGTGCAAAATCTATCTTTTGCGTCTCTTTTTTGAAATATTGCATATTCATCTCTTCTCCCACGTATACAGATCAAGCACTTGAGAGAGTGTCTTCCCTCGCTTAATTTCTTCTCTTATTCGTTCCTCTGTCTTCCATACTTCCTTCGCACGCCGTGCAATCTCATAAGCACGCTCATTTGGAACGACCACAACGCCGTTATCATCGCCGATTATCCAATCTCCAGGATTCACTTCCTCACCACCGCACTTTATCTCTGTGTTTATCTCGCCGAACCCTTTTGGCTCTCCGGCATTCGGTACGATAGACTTAGCAAAGACCGGGAATCGCATTCGCTGTATTTCAAGAAGATCGCGCACAGCACCATCGATAACAACTCCTGCAATACCTTTCTGCTTACAGCTCCATGATGCCAGTTCTCCCCATGGCGATATATCTTTAGAACCCGCATAAACAACGATTACATTCCCCTTCTTTGCCACGTCCGTCGCCTCTACCGGCTTCGCCCAATCACCTTCGAACGTATGCACGGTTACAGCCTTACCAACGAGCTTTATATTATCAAATACCGGTTTTATACCGTGCATTACACCTTTACGGTGCATTGCATCCGAGATGTTCGGTGTAGAGACCTGGGTAAATAACTCACGGATTTCTTCGTCGAGCGTTTTCAGTGGCTTTTTACTATCCTCTCTTACTCCTAATCCCGATTCTGATTTCGATTTGTCTTTCAATCTCAGATCGATGCTTTCACGTATCTTCCTGGTCGATTCCTCCACCTTCGCAGTCCTTATTATGTTCCCGCCTACGATAACGATCTCAGCACCGAGCTTCACTGCTTCTGCCGCTGTTTCCGCATCTATCCCTCCTGCGACTGCTAATGGCGTACTTACTGCGGCAGATACCTTCTCTAAGACTGCTAAGGTATCCATCCCTTTCATCTGCTGGTCTATTCCAATGTGGACGCATATATAATCAAGACCGAGCTCTTCCAGTTCCTTTGCTCTCTCCACCGGGTCTTCTACATTCAATATATCTGCCATGACCGCTACGCCGTATTTACGTGCGGATCGTATAGCATCTTCTATCGTAGCGTTGTCCGCGGCAGCAAGGATAGAGACGACTGAGGCACCGGATTTCGCTGCCATCTCCACCTCTATCGCGCCGGTGTCCATTACTTTCATGTCGGCAACGATAGTGATACCAGGAAAAGTCTCTTTCAATGCTCGTATAGCGTGCATTCCTTCGCTCTTTATCAGTGGCGTTCCCGCTTCTAACCAGTCAGCACCACCTTCTACAGATTCTTTCGCGATCTCTAACGCCCGCTCTAACTCGAGCAGATCAAGAGCGACTTGGATTATCATTATGGTTAATAAGAATATTTCGAAAGAATAATAAATAAGTAACTATTCAGGTTCAAAGTTCTGGGGTTCACAATTCACGGGTTCACGGTTCACGGTTAAAAAATGATGAGCATAAACCAGTATGAAGATAAGACAACCAACTGTGAATCGTGAACCGCGAACCATGAACCTGACAACCTGGGTACCACGTGCTGCTGTTTGTGGATTCATCAACTATCTTCAACTATCTCATCCTCGTCAATTGAAACAGCATATCTGTCTCTAAAGCGTATCTGTCTCTAATGGACTGTCTGGTTATCTGGCAAAGAATCAAATCATTGCCTTCTAACTCTGCGATTACCAAAGCCCGTCGTCTTTTAGCCTGGGTTAAATCTCAGAAGGGAAAAGGAACAACTACTACATCTCCTTTCACAAATCTTTCTATGCTTTATCCTCTTCAGGTTTTAACCAATCTTTTTTTGAGAGATGATTCACTTGCTAATGCAAGTTCCATCTTTTCTTCCAAAGCCCTGGTCTCTAAAAATCTGATAAAATTCAGTATCTCCATAAGATAGGGCTCATGAACCTTGAACCCTGAACCCCAGTATTACCACAGCATTACGATTATCGGTAAGAGCAATACGCCCATGCAATTACTCCGCCGTACGCCAAAATGTATTGGAATAAGTCCGATGCACGCACCCACAAGAAGAATCAGCAATCCTATTAAGCCGGTGAATAGGAAAACGAGCACTACGAGGAAGATTGCAGTGCCGATCAGCATCTTTCGATATGGTAGCTTCGTAAATTTCATTGCAAATTGCTTCCCAATGCATTTAATGATGAAGAATGAGAATGGTGCCGCGATTAAGGCTGCTATGAGTAGATAAACCAATGCAGAAGGCGGGATGAGTTTATCCCATATTTGAATATTTAGGAGCTGGCTTATCGCTATCGTTGCTCCGCTTCTCGGACGTAAAATAAGAAATAGCGTTCCGAGGGTGAAGATTACGTTAGCTGTGTTAACACCACTCAAGGTCATAATTACCTGACCAGGGTCTCTCTCTCTACGCACAAGCATTGCCATTACAGTTGCATGTGCAGCTGTAACTCCTGGAAGGAAGCTGACAAGAGTACCAAAAGCCGAGCCTGATACGACAGATTTTATAATACCGCCGTATTCGTTCTCCATTACTGGCTCTTCTATCCTTTGCTCCGGTATCTCTGGGATGAAAAGCAGCGAGAATAAGACAGCAGAAAGCCCAAATAAGCCGGTAAGTGCAGGAAAGAGCATGGTCGAGTGAAAAAAGAATGGGGCATGCACCGGCATCTCCAGTATCACGTAACCGAAGAATCCTGATAGGATAAAGACAAAGGAAGAGAGGAAGATAGCCTGGTATGCGTCCATCTGTTCGCTGAAACTCTCCGTGAGGATGAGTAATGTAGATATTGCAATGAGGATATAAAGCATCCCGCCTCGAATTAGCTCGTAAAAGTCAAGAACAGAAAAGAGGAAATAGAACGGGATAAGGAATAGGAAAGAGAATATAATCGCTCCAAAACTGCCTATCGCCGAGTAGACTATTGCTTCATAGGCTCTACCCTCGAGCAGTAAGCGGTGTGCGGGTAGCATAGCGATTACAGTATCTCCTTCCGGAGCACCTATGAATGTCGCAGGTATAAAACTCAAAAAAGTGTGCGCAACCGAGGCTGCAACTATGGTGCACGCAACCAGGACAAGCAGCATATCAGAAGGAACAAAAACATTCAGGAACTGTAGCTCTGCTACTATCAGCGGTGCAATAGCGAGCAGGATAAAAGCAACATTATTGGGGTGGAAGCCAGGAACGAGCCCTGTTATCGTGCCTAACAGAATGCCGAGCACCGAGAATGCAAAGAGGAATAAAAGAGGAAGGATCAAGTCTATCATGATTTCCAACCGTCTAATCTAATTAACTATGAGAACGTTAAATTATTTATAGTTTATAGTGATAGGTGATGGATGGCTTGGGATCAAGAAAGGTGAAGATTTGCGGTGTGACGAATACGGAAGATGCGCGTATTATCGCTGATAGCGGTGCGGATATGCTCGGCATGATAGTTGACGTTCCGGTAGAGACGCCACGTAAAATGAGTTTGGACGAAGCGGAAGTGATAGGACGTGAGATAGGTGATGAGATAAATATCGTTGTAGTTCTCTGTCCGGGTTCTGTTAAAGAAGTAAGAGCAGTTGTTAGAAGGATCGACCCGTTTGGCATTCAACTGCATGGATTTGAGTCGAACGCGTTTTTAAAATCTGTTCGATACGCACTTCGCGATCATTCTTATCCTGATGTGAAATTGATAAAAACCGTCCATGTAGATGAAGATGGAACGGTTCATGGTATAATGCCAGAAGAAGATTATGTGGATTTTATACTTCTTGATACCTATACTTATAATATTGCTTCTGCTCAAACTGGAAGAGGATCTGGAGCGGGTGCTGGCGGGACAGGTAAGAAGCACAGCTGGAGTAAAAGTAAGGAGATCGTAGAAGATAGCAGTATCCCGGTGATTCTATCCGGGGGTTTAAGACCTGATAATGTAAAAGAAGCAATAAGAGTAGTTGACCCTTATGGCGTGGACGTTGCAAGTGGCGTAGAAGAGGAAGAAGAGGAGCTGGAATCGCCGGGTGTAAGTGTTGATGTGGGTGTTGGTGCTCGTAAGCGTGGAGGTGGACGTGGACGGAAGAGCAAGGAGAAAGTCATGGAGTTCGTGAGAAATGCAAAAGCAAAATAATAAAAAGTACATCAGTAATTATCCAAGAGCAGGCAAATTTGGCGTCTACGGTGGGCAGTTCGTTCCTGAGGTCTTGATGCACGCGTTGAATGAACTTGAAGAGGCATATCTTCGCTACAGAGAGGAAGAAGAATTCAATAAGGAATTGGACTACTATTTGAGGACTTTTGCCGGTAGACCAACCCCTCTTTACCTCTGCTCACGCCTTTCTGATCTACTCGGCATCAGGCTTTATCTTAAACGTGAAGACCTCGTGCACGGCGGCGCACATAAATTGAACAACACTATCGGTCAAGCGTTGCTTGCTATGCGGATGGGTAAACGGCGGATAATTGCTGAGACAGGAGCGGGACAGCATGGTCTGGCAACTGCAATTGCCGGTGCCTTGTTCGGCTTAAAAACAGAGATTTACATGGGTGAGGAAGATATAGAACGGCAACGGTTGAACGTCTTCCGGATGAAACTGATGGGTGCGGAGGTTCATCCTGTCGCCAGCGGCTCGAAGACATTGAAGGATGCGATAAATGAAGCTATGAGAGACTGGGTAGCGAATGTTCGAGATACGCATTATCTTTTGGGCTCTGTTGTGGGTCCGCACCCGTATCCGGTGATGGTACGTGATTTTCAGCGTGTTATTGGAGTAGAAACGAGATGGCAGATTTTAGAAGCGGAAAAGAGGCTGCCGGATGCGCTCGTTGCTTGTGTCGGTGGAGGGAGCAACAGCATAGGACTGTTCTACGACTTCCTTGACGATGAAGACGTCTCAATATACGGTGTAGAGGCGGGCGGTAAAGGCATCATCGCCGGCATGCATTCTGCAACTCTCTGTACTGGTAGCAAGGGTGTATTACATGGCACATACAGTTATCTCTTGCAGGACGAAGACGGGCAGATACTATCAACACACAGCATCGCACCAGGGCTTAATTATTCAGGAGTCGGACCTGAGCATTCGTTCTTGAAGGATATGGGTCTTGTAACTTACGATATTGTATCAGATAGAGAGGCTCTGCATGCACTTGAACTGTTATGCAAGTACGAAGGGATATTGCCTGCGCTCGAGTCGGCACACGCATTAGCATACGTAGAGAGATTGGTGAAAGAGAAGGATATGGGCAGGGATGATATTGTCGTGGTATGCCTATCAGGAAGAGGAGATAAGGATGTAGAGATAATAGAGCAAGCATTAGCATTACAGCAATCTGGTCTGGGGTTGGGTGTGAGGTGAAGGATGAGCAGAATACGAGATAAGTTCTTGGCGCTTGAACGAGCTGGTGAGCAGGCGTTTATAGCATATATCATGGCTGGAGATCCGGACCCGTCATTTACTCCTGTGATAGCAAGAGCTATAGCGCGACATGCGGACATCATAGAACTTGGCATACCGTTCTCAGATCCGGTAGCGGACGGTAAGACGATAGAGGCAGCATCAGAGCGAGCGTTAAGAGCGGGGATGAGACCACAGAATATCTTTGATATTATTGTTGCTATCAGAACAGAGATGGATGTCCCTATCCCGATCGTAGTAATGAGTTATTACAACACGATCTTACAATTTGGGATAGAGCGGTTTATAAAGAAGCTTGCAGAGGTGGGCGGTGATGGGATAATTGTTCCGGACTTGCCCGTGGAAGAGGCTGATGAGCTGGTGCGGTCCGCAAAGGAGAGCGAAATTGATACGATCTTTCTTGTTGCGCCCACCACGCCAGAAGATAGGATAGCGAAGATCTGTGCATCTTCTTCTGGATTTGTCTATCTCGTCTCGTTGCTCGGCGTTACGGGTGCACGAGGCAGGATCTCCGACTCTGCGAGGACACTGATAAAGGACGTAGACGTAGTAGAGAAGAAACAGGGTATATCTATACCGACAGCAGTAGGGTTTGGCATATCGAAGCCTGAGCACGTGCACGAGATGGTAGCGAGCGGTGTGAACGGCGTAATAGTGGGGAGTGCAATCGTGGAACTCATAGCGGAACATAAGGATGAGCCGAAAGAGATGATTTCAGCACTTGAAGAGTTCTGTAGATCATTGAAAGAGGCGACGAGGGGTTCTTCTTCCAGAAAGGACGCCGCTGCCGCTTTACCAAAGCGGCAATAGGAAGTTTGTATTTGTATAGATGTGAGGTGTGAGTTGTGAGGTGTGAGTTGTGAGTATTCCATAAGCCAAACACCTCAAACCTGAGTCCTCAAACCCTCACACCTATACAAATAATTTTATTCTATTTATGTTCTCATCAATGCAGCCTTATCGCCGGTATCCAGCCGTCATGTTCCCTTCTGTTCACATCAACAAACGAAGTACTGTTTATCCACCCGCTCTCTGTTTCAAGCGTTTTAACGTGGTGAATCTGTGGATAAGAGCCTGTTATGAGCGTTATATTGTATGTTTCTCCAGGTATCAAGACAACAGTTCTGTTGAAAGTAATATTACGCCAGTCGCCCACAAATCCGTCCCATGACGCCTCGGCTGCCCATGTGGCGTTATATATGATCGCATGTTTTGTATGTCCGCCTGTTCCGGTGATTGCATAAGTGTATAACTTTGTTGCTGTAATTGTTTTAGTCGGTATGATTGTGCCTGTGAAAGTGCCTGCGATTGACGGATACGGATTGGATGGTTCGCCTGTGTCAAAGACTATAAGTGTGGGTACGGGTTCTGGTTCTACTATTGGTTCTGCCACAGTAACAGTTGCAATTCCTGTAATATTTGCATCCACAACACTTGTTGCAGTTACAGTAACAGTTCCTTCTGCTACTGCTGTAAAGAGCCCAGTCGCATCAATTGTTCCAACTGTTTCATTATCAACAGACCAAGTTACTTCACCAAGATATGCTCCAATTGGTACTGCTTCTGCAGTAAATAGCTGTGTATCAGTTACATTAAGCACTACATTATCTGGAATAACAGCTATACTTGTAAGTTCTGGACGGTCGTAAGGACATATCACAGTCACATTAGTAGTTGTTAGATTTGTTAAACCCTCATCATCAACTATTGCAAGGGATATTGTGTAAACTCCATCAGATAAAAATGTGTGTTCTATTGTTGAAATGTTAGTAACTACCACATTACTTCCATCTCCGAAATTCCATATATATTGTGTGATATTGCCATCTGCATCTGAGGATTCGCCTGCATCAAATGAAACATTCTGCCCTATAGTTGGAACTTGTGGATAATGGGTGAATGCTACGATAGGTAACATAAGTAGTTTATCTCTATTTACAGCATCAAGATTATCATTCTCATTTGCATCACCATATTTGCTTTCTACACTAATGAAATATACTTGATTCCATTCAGTAATAGGTAATGTTGTTTTTACTACTTTAAAAATAGAATATTCTTCAAAACCACTTATATTGAACTCAATATGTTTAATTGGATTTAAGTCCTGATCTAAGAGCGTAAGATTCGCATCTGCATCTCCAATGCCTTTATTCTTAACAATCACTCTTAAAGATACAGTATCTCCTTTATTTATTGCAGTTATTGCACCTCTTTCTACTGATAAATCTGGCATTAATGCTCTAAAATGAAGGATATTATTTTCTTCATTCTCTTCTAAAATTTGATTTTCAAAGTCGATCATTATGCCAGAGGTTAGATTTCGCATAATTTCACTAACATTAATCGCAAATGTATGGTTAATACTACTATTTGCTGGAATGTCTATTGTACCAGTATATAGTGTTGTAATTCCATTGAAAAATTCGAAACCAACATTTGTAGCATCTACACTGCCATTGTTTTCAAATGATGCTGTTAAGTTTAGTGTATCATTGATTCGAGTCTCAAAGACATTACTAACTAATACATCAGGATGAATTAATCGTATGATGGCTTTATTGTTGTTTAAGTCTAAATCAGGGTGTGCTTCGACTGTTAAGATAAATCCACCACTGTTATCAAGTGTTGCTGTAAGGCTTTTGTTTTGATGAGTTCCTGGTGCTATGTTATTGGTAAAACTCTCTGATGAAATTCTTTCCATATTCAGGTTATAGAGATTTACTACATAGTTAGATGTTGTTTGATCTCCTATATTTTCTATTGTATAGTCGATAGTCACAACATCTCCAATAGAGTGATTTCCATTGACTGTGGATGAGATGGTAAGGTCTCCTGCAAATCTATGGAATGTGTAGAATATGTCGTTCTTATCTTCCATTTGTTCTTTTCCTGCAAAGACTGCAAAGAAGCCATCCACTCCCTTAGCAAAGTCTGCTTGCCATAAGGTGAGATTGGTTCCATCTACTAATGTTCTTTCGCTAACCCATTCACCATTGTATCGTATTTTGTATGAAGTTCGTTGTCTGATGTCTCCTGGTAGTTTGCCAGTAAAAGATATTAATTCAAAGTTTCCGAAATCCATGAGATCAACATTATGAACACTACTGTTTGTTTCAAGAAGTCTTGCAGGTTCTGCTCTTTCTGGATTGAGATAGAATATATTTGAATCGTCAGCCCATGCTAACATGAATTCACCATTGTAAGATGTGAGTGAAAGGTCTGTAAGATTTGGTGCAGTATGTCTTGAAATTATATTTAATTCTGGTTGCAATCTTCCAAAGACTACTTCTTCAGTTTTTGTGTCAAAATATGCAATAGCATTTGAGGAAAGAGATGGTTTTGAAGCATATGGTATTTCAAA
>JACGMN010000112.1 GCA_014061035.1 Candidatus Methanophagales archaeon
CTTTTCTTGATTAAATAGAATATCTAAATCAAAATAAAACAAAAGATGGAAAAAAATGCCAGAAAGGAGTAAGGACTGGATAAATCAAGCGGAAAAGGATTTAAAAGCAGTTGAAGAGCTGATGAAAAGCGAATTTTTTGAATGGTCATGCTTCATTGCCCAGCAAGCGGCGGAAAAAGCAGTTAAGGCGGCATTTCAGGAATTAAACGCGGTCGCATGGGGACATTCTATCTCTGATCTCATGAGAATTCTCTCAAAGAAAGTGGTGGTGAATGAAGAACTTTTAAATTGTGCCAGGAGCCTGGATAAATATTATATTCCTACCAGATACCCAAATAGCTTCGAATCTGGAAGTCCATACGAATATTTCACGAGGAGTGATGCAGAAGATGCGATCGTTTGTAGTAGAAGAATCATTGAATTCTGTAAAGGTATTCTGGCTTGAGCAAGAAAAGTTGATCAGAGAAATTTATAGAGTTGCAAGAGAGATAGGTAAAGCAGACGAGAACATCTTAAAGATTATTTTATTTGGTTCTTTAGCAGAAAAAAGGGCTGTGCCTGGAAGTGACGTGGATATTTTAATCATACTCAAAAGCAATGATAAATCTTTTATGGATAGGCTTGTAGAGTGGTCTGAAAAGTTCTCATTGGATTTTCCTCTTGAAATCTTCCCTTACACAGAAAAAGAGCTGAATATTCCAGTTGTTATGGAAGCAGTTAAGAAGGGAATTCCATTGTTCGAACGTAACTACTCAGGTTCAAAGTTCCGGGGTTCACGGTTCAAGGTTAGAAAACGATGACCATGAGCGCAAGCTAGACAACCGTGAACCTTGAACCGTGAACCTGGCAACCTGAGTAGTTACCTTCTACCTAATTTAGGACGCAGATTTGCGCAGATTTACGCAGAAAACTCGATAGAAGATTCTAAGAATCTCCTCCGTCAATTCCGTATATTTAAAATCCTGATTATCTGCTCGCCATAGTCTTCAATCTTCTTCTTCCCAACCCCTTTAATCCCATTCAACTCCTTCCGTGTCTTCGGTAACTGATTCGCCATACTGATTAGCGTGCTATCGTGAAAGACACAATAAGCTGGGATATTCTTCTCAGAAGCAACATTTCTCCGCCATTTTTTCAACTCCCCAAGTACGCTCAAATTCCCGGAATCTTGAACCACCTCGGTTTTCGCTGGCAACCGCAAATCTATGGCTGTTCGCTCTTCCAACGCTTCTTCTGCCAACTCTGTAAGATATAGTAGGGGTCTCGGAAAATTAGAATCACCCTGTTTTGTTATCAAATAGCCTCCGTCTATCAACTGGTCAATAATACCAATCACGTCGTGTGCTGTGTATTGGTTCAAAACACCGTAATAACCCGATATCCCGGGGTTCTGCGTGATTAACTTCGTCTTTTTTGATTTCGAACCCATTAATACATTTGCTAAGCTCGTTCTGCCGACGTGATAATCCAGATTTTTCATCAGTTCAATAATAATAAATGCAATTCTGGTACTTTCAGCCGCCCCTGCATCACCGGTGGCTGATACACTCTGTTTGCCTTTCGCTAATTCAGTTACACCGTCAGCCATGAATTCCAGATCAGTTGCTTCAGTATCAGTATCAGTATCAGTGTCTTCCCCTACTAGCAATAACGGATTGCAAACGCTGCACGCATTGCACTTACGCCCTTCGCCGTAATTATAATTGTAATCGAAATCCGCACCGAAATAATTCAGAATGAACTTCCTCTTGCATTCCTCGCTCTCTACATATTCAACTACGGCACCAATTTTTTTCATACCTGTTCTTTCCAGCAGCGAAAAAATTTCGAGAAGTTCACTCGCGTCAACTTCTTTTATACCCGGATTAACTTTGACAGGCGTGCAAAAATCCCGTTCTTCAAGTTCTATTATCCCCCTGCTCTTCAACTCCCGTAAGATATTGTTTATCCTACCTATCGATATCTGAACAGACCTGCTCAATACTTCCAGATCTAGCCAGTTGCTCAGATTCTCTTTAAAATACGTATTTCTAACTATCTTCTCTGCATCTGCACCTTGATGGTAGTTTGACGATTCAGATTCAGATTCGGGCTCGGCATCAACATTACCGTAAACGTCAGCGTTCAACATTTTTATCTGTGCGCGCTTGAAAATCCTGAAATACGTCCTTATCACTCTCATCCTCTCAAGATGATGCAGAGCTAATTTAATAGGGACTTCATCCAGCTTTAAATCGTTTCCCAGCCTCTTCACGTTTACATAAATTAATTTCCCCGCCTCTCGTCTCAACAAATCAAGCACCGCTTCAATTTGCATGCGAGAAGGAGTAGTATATTGAACCAATTTTCGCAGCCGGATCTCATCCGCTTTAGAATAAAGCAAGAAGCAATGCGCGAGCTGTCCATCCCGTCCCGCACGCCCAACCTCCTGATAATAGCTCTCAATAGATTTGGGTAGATTGTAATGGATTATTGCGCGTATATCCTTTTTATCAATGCCCATCCCAAAGGCGTTTGTGGCAACTACGATTCTCGTTCGTCCGCTTATAAACTCGTTTTGTATCCTTTTTCTTTCTTCATTATCCGTTATTTTACCATGATAGAACGATACATCCGAACTTGAACTTGATCTTTTTGCGGCTAAGCTTAAGCTTAAATACCTTGCCAGTTCCTCCGCGGTTCTTGTAAAATTAACATAGACAATGACAGAGCCTTCGAGTTTTTCCAGAATTCTGTTCAAAATTTCTTTCTTTCCGTCGTTATTTCTCAAGCTGAGTACAGAAAATAACAGGTTCTTCCGGTCAAAACTGTCTTTGAATACATCACAGTCAACGCCCAATTGTTTTTGTATGTCTTCTTCAACCTTTTCTGTGGCTGTTGCGGTCAATCCGAGTACGGAAGGAGGCGGGTTGTTCAATGCTTTTATTACTCTTCTCAGCCGTAAATAGTCGGGTCTGAAGTTATGACCCCAGATAGAGATACAATGCACCTCGTCTATTGCTATTAAGCTGATATTACACGACTTTAATATGTTTATCAATTTGTTATCGACGAATGTCTCAGGCGCGACATACAGCATCTTCAATCTTGATTCTTTTAATAGCTCGTATATCTGCTCTTTTCTACTCTGGTCGAGCATGGAATTTATATACGCCACGTCAAGAACACCTTTCTTCTTCAGATTATCTATCTGGTCTTTCATCAATGCGATCAACGGGCTTACAACGACTGTCAGACCGTCAAAGATCAATGCAGGTATTTGAAAGCATAATGATTTTCCGGCACCGGTGGGTAAAATAGCCAGTGTGTTCCGCCCTACTAACACATTCTCAATTATTTCTTCTTGCTGCGGACGAAAAGAACTGTGCTTGAATACGGTAGTTAAAATTGTCAGCGGGTCTTTTGAGTTCATCGTGGTTTTAAATTGCTTATCTCAAATCCCACATTACGCTTTAAATATATAAAGGGTTCAGGGTTAAGTCAAGGCGATAGAGGTAATGATATCGAAGTAACGATAAAGAATAAATTTTATAATCTGACGCAGATGAACACAGATAATCAAGATTTCAAATATAAGGAATTGACGGAGGAGATTCTTAGTTTGAGGAAATAGTTTTCTGCGTAAATCTGCGTAAATCTGCGTCCTAAAATAAATAGAAGTTATACTTTAACTTTATATACAATTAAAAATGCCAAAGAGAACAGATATAAAGAAGATTCTGGTCATTGGTTCCGGACCGATCGTGATAGGACAGGCAGCAGAGTTCGATTACTCTGGCAGCCAGGCTTGCAAAGCTTTACGAGAGGAAGATTATGAGATAGTGCTCGTAAACTCTAATCCTGCAACGATTATGACCGACCCGGAGATGGCAGATAGAGTATACATCGAGCCATTAACTACTGATATTCTGACAAAGATAATAGAACGGGAGATGCCTGACGCTCTGCTACCCACTTTAGGTGGACAGACTGCGCTCAATCTTGCTATGAAACTCGGAGAGTTTGGCGTGCTCGACCGGTGTGGCGTAGAACTGATAGGGGCAAAATTAGATACGATAAAAAAAGCAGAAGATAGAGAACTATTCAAGGAATCTATCCAGAAGATAGGTTTAAACGTTCTAAGAAGTGATACAGCAAACGATCTTGATACCGCACTCGCGATCGCTGACCGGTTAGGCTACCCGGTAGTTGTCAGACCAGCGTATACTCTCGGCGGTGCGGGTGGTGGAATCGCGTACAACCGTGAAGAGTTGCATGCGATAGCAGAACGTGGCTTAGAGATCTCGATAATCAACCAGGTTCTGATAGAAGAGGGCGTGATAGGCTGGAAAGAGTTCGAACTGGAGGTTATGCGCGACCTCGCAGATAATGTCGTGATAATCTGTTCCATAGAGAACGTCGACGCTATGGGTGTCCATACCGGCGACAGTATAACTGTAGCGCCTGCTCAAACGCTGAGCGATATGGAATATCAACAGCTCAGAGACGCCGCGATTGCTATAATAAGAGAAATAGGCGTTGAAACCGGCGGTAGTAATATCCAGTTTGCGGTCCATCCCGATTCAGGTGAATTCGTTACGATAGAGATGAATCCGCGTGTCAGCCGTTCCTCGTCTTTAGCATCGAAGGCGACCGGGTTCCCAATTGCGAAGATAGCTGCAAAGCTCGCGGTTGGCTATACTCTCGATGAAATTCCCAATGATATAACAAAGGAGACACCGGCGAGTTTTGAACCAACAATAGATTACGTTGTAGTAAAAATACCGCGGTTTGCATTTGACAAGTTTCCTTCTGCCGACACGACACTGGGTACACAGATGAAGGGTGTTGGCGAGGTAATGGCAATCGGCAGAACATTTGAGGAGGCGCTGCAGAAAGCTCTTAGATCGCTTGAAACCGGAAGATACGGGCTGGGATGTGACAGGAAATACAAAGATAAGACGCCAATAACCTCACCATCACTATCACGGGAAGAGATTACCGGGAAACTGCGAAGACTCAATCCTGAAAGAGTCTTTTACATAAGATATGCCTTAAAACTAGGCTTCAGCGTAGATACGATACACGAATTGACAAAGATCGACCGGTGGTTTATTCATAAGATAAAGAATATAGTCGAGACCGAAGAAGAGCTAAAAAAGCTTGCGAACGAGAATGCGAATGCGAATGCGAATGCGATTGATACGAATACGGATATAATCCGGAGAGCGAAGAAGCATGGGTTTTCTGATCTTCAAATCGCAGAGATATTCCGCACGACAGAGGAAGAGGTAAGGAAGAGGAGGACGCGGTCTGGAATCAATGCTACCTTCAAGATGGTCGATACCTGTGCTGCCGAGTTTGAGGCAAAAACGCCTTACTACTACTCATCTTATGAAATAGAGAACGAAGTTGTTCGCACAGACAAAAAGAGCGTTATGGTTATTGGTTCGGGACCAAATAGGATAGGGCAGGGTGTTGAATTCGATTACTGCTGCGTTCATGCTGTTCTCAGCCTTAAAGAGGAAGGATATGAGACGATAATGGTAAATTGTAACCCAGAGACGGTCTCAACAGATTATGATACTTCTGACAGGCTCTACTTCGAGCCGATCACTTATGAGGATGTGATGAACATCTACGAGAACGAGCAGCCGGAGGGCGTAATTGTCCAGTTTGGTGGGCAAACGCCGCTGAATATAGCTAAGAAACTGCACGAAGCAGGTGTAAAGATCCTCGGTACGAGCCCTGATAGCATCCATTTAGCAGAGGATAGAGAATTATTCAGAGATATGATGAATGAATGCAATATTCCACAGCCTGAAGGCGGAACCGCGCGATCTGTTGAGGAGGCGCTTGCTGTTGGACGGAGAATAGGATTTCCTGTAGTGGTGCGACCTTCTTTTGTACTCGGAGGGCGGGGCATGGAGATTGTCTATGACGATAAGATGCTATTCGAATATGCAAAAGCGGCAGTTGAGGTCTCGCCTGAATATCCTATCTTGATCGACAAATTTCTCGATCATGCAATAGAGGTAGAAGTAGATGCGATTGCTGATGGTACCGGAACCGGTACCGGAGTATACATTGCCGCGATTATGGAGCATATAGAGCTCGCTGAGGTTCATTCCGGAGATAGTGCATGCGTGATCCCACCACGCAACCTATCGCCTGAGAATGTGGCAGTGATAAAGGATTATACGGAGAAGATAGCCACTGCATTGGGCGTTGTTGGACTGATAAATATACAATATGCGATTGCAGATGGTAAGGTCTATGTACTGGAAGCAAATCCCCGTGCTTCACGGACCGTCCCTTATGTAAGTAAGGTTATAGGCGTCCCAATAGCAAAGATAGCTGCGAAGGTGATGCTGGGAAAGAAATTGAAGGAGATGCCCGTGCTCAGCCTTGACCATGAACTTTCTTATTTCGGTGTAAAGGAAGCGGTATTTCCATTTGTCAAGTTCCGGGGTGTAGACCCTGTGCTGGGTCCGGAGATGAAATCAACCGGCGAAGTGATGGGTATTTCGTCCTCATTCGGACTGGCGTTTCACAAAGCTGAGGCCGCGGCTGACATGCAATTACCTCTTAGAGGAACCGTTCTAATCTCTGTCGCGGATAAGGACAAAGAAGAGATTGTAGAAGTAGCGGAGAGACTCGCTGCGTTAGGTTTCAAGATAGTCGCGACTAAAGGCACAAAGTCGTTCCTGGAAAAGAATGCTGCGGGCAACGGGAAAGGCAACGGCATAGGCATAAAGTGCGAACTGGCACGGAAGTTGCAAGAAGGTCGTCCGGATATAACTGACGATATTCTCAATGGACGGATACAACTGATAATTAATACACCGGTAAGTCGTGAGAGTAAAGTTGTGGATAGTTATATCAGGCGAGCAGCTATAGACCACAAAATCCCTTATATTACTACAACTGCTGCTGCTATGGCGACAGTCGAGGGGATCGAGACGATGAAGTGTGGAGACGTGGGAGTGAAGTCTATTCAGGAATATCATGCGGGAATTTCTTCCCGAGCTCTGCCAGGACGCGGTCCAGAATTTTAGGCACAGCCTCTTTTACCTTTGCTGTCATCTCCTCCGTAAAGACCTCTACTTCAGCGACTTCTACCGCAAATATCACTATCTCAGAGGGCATCGCGTCAGGCATAAGTTTCTTGCCTATTTCTATCACCGTTGGTAAGTTCACATCATGCATTGAGGTTGAGAGATGCACAGACGCGGCGAAATCCTCAGGTCTTAGCCTGTATATCTCCCCTATCTCTCTTCCATCAGTATCAGTAATTATCGCATCTATTATAACCACCTTCTCGTATCCCGTGATAATATCCAGCAGATTTAAACCGCTCGTGTTTGTATCTTCCACTCTTATAGTCTCGCTATCGTCCTTTATCAGCTTCACCAATTCCTGCGCTACATGAACCCCTACACCATCATCGCCTAAAATCGGGTTCCCGATACCTAAAACAAGCGTCTTCACTTCATCGCACCTTCTACCTTCTTATCTATTGTTATCTTATGGATAACTACTCAGGTTCAAAGTTCCGGGGTTCACGGTTCACGGTTAGAAAACGATGACCATAAACTCGTATGAAGATAACGCGACCATCTGTGAACAGTCAACCCCTGGGCGGGCGGCAGGGCGCCAAGCCTGACAACCTGGGTACCACGTGCTGCTGTTCGTGGATTCATCAACTATCTCAAGAAATATGAAGAGCGCAAGCTGGACAACCGTGAACCTTGAACCGTGAACCTGGCAACCTGAGTAGTTAC
>JACGMN010000150.1 GCA_014061035.1 Candidatus Methanophagales archaeon
CCCGGTGTGTCTGCGGTTATAATTCGCACTGAAGTAGGAAGAGAGATATTTGAAGGTGCAATAGAGAAGGGATATATAGAATCGAGACCGATAGAAGAGGTCAAACCAGGGCTGGTCGCGATAAGGAAATTGGAGAAGATGAAATTGGATAACGCGCGGCGGTATAAAGAGGAAAAAGAGAAGGAAAAGGAATAACTGCTCAGGGTTCCAGGTTCAGGGTTCACGGTTCACGGTTAGACCGATAAAAATTGACCGGTTTGAAGATATACCTCAAGAAATATGAAGAGCGCAAGGCGAACACCCCCGAACTTTGAACCGTGAACCCTTGAACTTTGAACCGGAGTAGTTACGAATTTCAAATCGCGTATTTTTCCTATATACGTACCATCTAACAAGTGTACCTCCATAGCATCTAAACAGAGCAGTTTCGATGATATAGGTCCTAACAGCTCGCTCTCGTCTTTCGATGTATTAAAAGTGAGACCGCCACAGAGTTCGTTGAATGCCGGAACGATTATTACTTGCGGTTGCGTTGGCGTGGTAACCTCTTTATTAGTCATCGCCGGATATCGCTTTTTTATCGGTTCATAATCGCATCTTGCAGTGATCCATGCTTGTTCAGTACTCTTACCCCGGTAACCCGAGCCTGAACTTACCAGCCGTATCTGTGGATGATTGTGTCCAATCAAGATATATTCTGCTGAGAACAATTCTTGTGAGGGCCAGGAATGCCCATGTGTATAGCCAACGTGGTCAAATAGAAATCCTTCTGTACCTTTAAGATATGTCGCGTGTTTCGGTGGTGGCGCACAATCTAACTCTGAGACGGCAAGCGCCGCGGGCATCAGTTCGTCAATACGGCTATCATGGTTCCCCTTGACAACGTAGACCGGTGCATACTCAGCGATCTGAGCTAAGAAGAACGGTACTTCTTTTCTATCACTATACAGCATTTTTGGTACTGCATGCTTCACATCGCCCAATAAGATTATCGCGTCAGGTTCTGTAGCTTTCAGACATTTTATCGCGCGCGCTAACAATTTTTCAGTCTGGCTGCCGATATTAATGCCTTTCTGTCTGAACTCTGCTTCGATACCCAGATGTAAGTCGGCAATCACGAGCGTTTTATATTCATTCTCGACAATTATCGCCGGTTCGTCTATCAACGGTTTGAGTGTTGTACCGGTATCTGTCTCCATCCTACTTTCTATTGATAGATACGAAATATTAGAGATAAGATTCTGTCTGCGAAAGGAGAAGGAGAAACTTTCAGGACCGACAACCGTGCGTGTAGAAAAAAATATTACAATCTCCACGTTAAAGGTTTAGTGGGGAGGAGACATCTGGCAGCCCTTAGGGCTATTTTCACCTTCCGACTCCTCCCTGTCCGTTAGGACTTATGTTCCTTTTGTGAGAGGGCTTGACGGTAAAGGAAAGTGTGTAGATTATGGAGGATGAGCTTGGAAAGGACATCACTTGCTGCCATATCGGTAGTGCGCGACGTTACTTCATCCCGATATTATCGGGTTATTCGAAGTCATCGCCGCCAATATCCGCATCGCTTCTTCCTGAAAGCCCTCTGGCAACCTTTTTATCGCCTTATGGATCGATGTATAATGGAATGGACTCCTTCTAATCCCAGCCATTTCGTGTAACCGCTGGCAGCCAATGCTCGATAAGGGAGTGAA
>JACGMN010000028.1 GCA_014061035.1 Candidatus Methanophagales archaeon
TTAAGGTTCGGGGTTCACGGTTCACGGTTCACGGTTCATAGATCATGAATCCAGTATACGTCTTGATATTTGGATTCCGAATTTTGTATTTGTATAGGTACGATGAAGATACAGGATACAAGATAGATGATCCTGGATTTTCACAATCATAATTACTGTAATCTTTTCACACCCAAACGAATTAGTTTGAGCGCAAGAAGGGTAAGAAAGTACTTATTCGCCTTTTCACGCTCAGGAATTGGATTACATAGTCCGGTTTCTCTTTAATCCTCTAAATACCCTACTATAGTGCAAACACCTCAAACCTCAAACCTATACAAATACTAATATTGAAATGACAACATAAAAATGGTCGTAAATATAGGTCAGCTCACAGAGCCAAAAGGAACGAGTTTGGAAGCTCTTTCAGGTAAAATCGTTGCGATAGATGCGTATAACACGCTTTACCAATTTTTGAGCATCATCCGCCGGCCAGACGGAACACCACTGCAAGATTCTGCAGGCAGAATAACCTCGCATCTCTCCGGGCTGATATACAGATCGACACATTTAATGGAGAAGGAAGTAAAGCAGATATTCGTATTCGATGGGAAACCACAGGAATTAAAGGCCGCAGTTATTAAAGCTCGATCGGACCGCCGTGCAGATGCAAAGCGGAGATGGGAAGAGGCAAAGGCGCTGCATCTGGATCCAGATCTGATTTTTAAATATGCACAAGCATCTGCACTGATTGACGAGACGATAGTGGAGGATGCGAAGGCGCTTTTGACGTATCTTGGCATACCGTATGTTCAGGCTAAAGAGGAGGGAGAGGCTCAGGCTGCTTATATGGTTCAGAAGGGAGACGCGGAGCTCGTTGCATCTCAGGATTACGATTCACTGCTGTTTGGCGCACCTGTTATGATAAGGAATATCAGTGCTCCGCGAAGAAAGGCGCAGCTCGAGCTCGTTGCATTTACTGAACTCGCAGAAAAGCACGGAATAACTAGAGAAGAGCTTGTAGATATTGCAATTCTTATAGGCACTGATTTTAATTCTGGAATAAAAGGGATAGGTGTCAAGAGAGCGCTCAAGCTGATAAAGAAGCATCATACGATCGAACGGTTATTAAACGAATCCGCAATAGAAATAGCGCAGATAGAGAATTACAAACTAATTCGAAGCATATTCTTGCAACCTGCCGTGAACGAATCGTATGAGATAGCATGGGGAACGCCGGACGAGGATAAGGTAAAAGAATTTCTTTGCGAAGAACATAATTTCTCAGAAGAGCGTGTGAGTAAGATCCTGAGAAAGATCGAAAAGATCGAGCAGAAAAAAATAGCGGTAACTGGCTCGCAGAAGAAGATAGAGCAGTGGTTATGAGGTTCGGGTCGGGGTTTGGGGTTTGGGGTTCACGGTTCACGGTTCAGGGTTGCTTGCTCTATCTTCATACTGCTTATGCTATAAATTGTTCTCTAAATCGTTTAAAGAGAAGGAAGTTATACTTTATATACAATGAAAGAAGAGAACGCGGAGACAGTTCAGAAATATGATGAAATTCTAAATGAAGTCAGGGAAATTGTAATTGCGAAGAACATAGACTATGGTGATTCATGGCGGAAGATGCGAATAACTTCGATTACAGATCAGATACTCGTTAAAGCATATAGAATACGAAATTTAGAAGAATCTAAAGAGCCACCTAAAATCTCCGAGGGCGTAGAGGCAGAATATAAAGATATTATAAATTATTGCATATTTGCACTGCTAAAATTGAGAGAAGAGGATACATCTCAAGAAATATGAAGAGCGCAAGCTGGACAACCGTGAACCCTGAACCTGACAACCTGAAATAGATAGAAGAGATGTGCGATATAGCTGGTGTTTTAAATAATGGAAGACTTGTAGAGCTCGTGTTAGCGCGCGATATAATTGGATTGAGACCTCTTTTCTTTGCACATACCGGTGCTGGATTTGCGTTTGCTTCGGAGCGGAGAGCATTAGAAGCAATGGGGTATCCACATCCAATCGAGCTCGACCCGAGAACTCTCCTTCGCTACAACATAACCGAGGACAGAGTGAGATTCACAAAAAGGGATTTCTTCTCTGTCGTACCGGAGATAACGGATGCGAAGGCAGAGATAAAAGCGAAATTGCTGACTTTACTACGTGCAAGTATCTCAGAGCTGATACCACGTCGGTCCGGAGAGAAGTTTGCCGTGCTCTTCTCAGGCGGGTTGGATTCCACGCTCATCGCTTACCTCTGCAAGGAGATAATGACAGTGAGAGATTTTGAATGCTATACTGTGGCAGTCGAAGAGCCGGGGATGAAGGAAGCAGAAGATCTGAGCTATGCAAAGCGTATCGCAGAGGATTTGGGACTCTCATTGAAGATAAGGAAGTTAAATATAGAAGAGGTTGAGAGCTATCTCAGAGAAGTTATTCCAGTGATTGACGATACCGGTGGTGTTAAGATAAGCGTAGCTGTGCCGTTGTATGCAGCATGCGAGATGGCGAAAGAGGCAGGTATAAAGACGGTCTTATACGGTCTTGGCGCAGAGGATCTCTTCGCGGGATATGAACAGTATAAACGAGTAAAAAAGGAGGATTTGAATAGAGCATGCTTATCCGGTCTTTCGAGAATGCACGAGCGGGACCTCTATCGCGACTATATGATAGCGAAAGCGCACGGAATCTCGTTACTGGCACCGTTCCTGGCTACAGACCTTGTAGAATATGCGATGAGAATACCTGCTATCCATAAATTGTGTGATGATCGGAATAAGGCCAAGGCGGTGGCGACAGATAAGCTTATTTTAAGAGAGATAGCGCGAGACCTTGGACTGGAAGAAGCAGCGAGTAGAAAAAAGAGGGCGGTACAGTATGGCGCAAATGTTGTCAAGGCGATAGAGAAATTAGCTAAACGAAAAGGCTACCGCTATACGAGAGATTACCTGAGGACGTTCTACAAGTCACGCGATATTAAATTAGGCTGCCTGTTCAGCTCTGGTAAGGACAGTGCTTATGCACTATGGCTTATGCAGAACGCGAGCTACCAGGTAGAGTGTCTGATAAACATAAAAAGCCGGAATCCTGAATCGTTTATGTTCCACACACCAGCAGTAGAGCTGGTAACGTTGCAAGCAGCCGCGATGGGCTTGCCGCTAATTACGAAAGAGACAGAGGGCGAGAAGGAGAAGGAACTGGAAGACCTACGAGCTGCGTTTAGAGACGCAAAAGCGATACACGGGATAGAAGGCGTTATATCCGGTGTTTTATGGAGTAAGTATCAAAAAGAGCGAATAGAAAGAATTGCCGGTGAAGAGAACCTCAAAGTCTTCTCTCCTTTATGGCATATCAATCAGGAGACAGAGCTGAGGCTCGTAGTATCGCTCTTTGAGGTGATCTTCACCGGTATCGCTGCATACGGTCTGGACCGGAGTTGGCTTGGTAGAAGGATAACGGTGGCAGATGTCGACCGACTGGTGGAATTGAGCCAGAAAAAAGTGAAAATAAATATCGCGGGCGAAGGCGGAGAATTTGAATCGCTGGTACTGGACGGGCCGCCATCGCTCTTCAAGAAGAAGCAGAAGCTTGTCATAGTGGAGAGTGAGATAGTTGAAGAGGACGCGAATACTGCACGATTGCTGGTGAAGAAGGCAGACTTAATTTCAAGAGAATAGACCAGAAAAGATCTGCTGCCTAAATATTATCCTAAATATTATATTATATTGACACAGATTATACAACGAGATCAACAATCTCTTCCTTCACGTACTCTATAAACTCGTCCTTTGCCGCTTTGCTAAAGATCGTTACAACTCCGTTCCTTGTTACGCCCACCACCAGACCGCTTCGTTTAGATTTCAATACGATATACCATATCTTCCCGCGCTTTATATGGTCTGCGTACGCGGACGTATTTCCTAACTCCGAGCCATATAGTGATAGTTTTTTTATGTTGGTGTTGGAAATGCCCAGATCGTCAAAGAAGATGATCTTTGTATCCGCGAAGTTATCCTCGTGAAAACGCGTAAACCGTGCCGGCTCAATCTGTACTTCCACGATCTTGCCCGTTCTTATGAACAATATTTTACTTAGCAGGTTTGCGATATTATTTGCTCGTGCTTTCCTGTCCATTATCGTTAGAACAATCTTACCGCTCTGCCCTTCCCCTTCCCCTTTCCCTTCCCCTTCCTCTTCACCTTCCCCTCGTTGAACGAAGAAAAACGGTGCTTCAGAAGTCGTCGGAACGCGTACCCGCTCGCCACGATGATAGACCTCCAATAGCCGATCCTGAATGAACGTCCCGGATAGGAAATTAATGGTTAAACGTAGATCCTGTATCTCTGTAATCAATTTTATATCATCGTCTTTCAGGATTTCTTCAGATTTAAACCCTTTCAGCTTGACTGCTATCGCCTGCAAGTCGATCTCATCTTCAACCAGAAACAATTTACCTGCTAATACCATCTCATGCTCTATTCTACAGGACTTGCTGGCGTAAATGCTCGGCACGTACAAATAATTCTTTTTTCCTGTGCTTTTTTCCGTCTGATATCTCTACGATATATGCACGTCCTCGCTCTCCTTTCACTGTACCGGTCATACCGTGAAACCTGTGATGCGGCATACCTTTATGGATACTTGGGTCTATACAGATATGCACACGTTCTCCCGATGCAAAGCTTTGGATGGCTCTACTTATTGTAGACAGTCCTCGCTCCCTCTTCCTTCTTCTCAACTTATTCCTCGTATTCTTCCTCGCGCCATGTGACCGTGTCATTTCTTCTACCTCTGCTTACCTTACCTTACCTTACCTACCTTATCATATCTTATCATATCTTATGTTACATTACTTAATAGTATAATGTAAATTAAACCAGCTAAAGTAGGACTGAGGTAAAGATGCTAATCGAGATGCCAAGGCATACGGAGATATTTGGGTCCCTAAAAATTCATGAGGTGCAGCGTATTTTAAAGGTTGATTCCGGCGGTTTTGCGAATCCCCGGGCAAAGGATATCCCGTTTGATGAAATCAAGGATGTTTTAAGGCGTACTGCCATAATTGTACCGGTAAAGGATGAAAGGACACATTTATTGGAGGGCGTTTTGAGAGCCATTCCCTTTGACTGCTCGATTATTGTGGTCTCAAATAGCAAAAGGGAAACACCAGATGTTTACAGAATGGAGAAAGATATGGTAGCAAAACACCACGATTTAACACAGCAAGAGGTGCTGGTAATACACCAGAAAGACCCGGATTTAGGCTCTGCGTTTTATGAAGCCGGGTACAACACTCTTCTTGATAGGAATACTGTTATTAGGGACGGTAAAGCAGAGGGTATGATCACTGGCATGCTACTCGCGAAATCACTTGGAAAGGATTTCATTGGATTTGCTGATGCAGATAACTACATCCCTGGTTCTGTGCGTGAATATGTACTGGATTATGCAGCAGGATTTTGCATGTCTAAATCGCCGTACAGCATGGTGCGGCTTCACTGGAGATACAAGCCAAAAGTCGTGGAGGAAAGACTTTATTTTCAAAAATGGGGCCGGGTAAGCGAGATTACAAACAAGTATCTCAATTTCTTAATCTCAACACGCACCGGATTCGAGACAAACATTTTGATAACTGGGAACGCAGGCGAGCATGCACTGACGACTGAGCTTGCAGACATATTGAGCTACGCGAGAGACTACGCAATCGAACCCTATCACTTCATCGGTCTGTTTGATGAGTTTGGATTGGGTGTTGAAGACATTACAAATGTAGATGCAGCAAATACAGGAATTGAGATTTTTCAGATAGAGACGCTAAACCCACATATACACGAGGAAAGGGGCGATGAGCACGTCAATAAGATGTTGCTCAACGCACTCCAGACAGTTTATCACAGTAAGCTATGCAATGATTACGTACGGTCAAAAGTGCTTGAGGAGCTAGGAGATATTTTGAAGGATGATATGCCATCAAAGAATATTGTGATGCCACCTATCGGGAATATTGATGTACAAAAATTTGTTGGATTACTTGAAGGCAATGCGGAAACATTTGCGAGATTTGAACAGGGACTGGGCGCGGCTGTCGCTATTGAAAATGAAAGAGAAAAGAGGGAGTAGTCAAGAAATACTATGAAAGAAGTGCTTATCACCGATCTTGACGGAACACTGCTTGACATCGCGGATTACTCTTACGATGCGGTTCTTCCGGCTCTGGAATCGCTGAAGGAAAGGGATATCCCGGTCATATTTTGCACGGCGAAGACATTAGCGGAGAACGAATATTACCGCGAAATTTTTGGACTAGTGGACCCTTTTATCGTGGATAATGGCGGTGCAATCTTCATTCCCAAGAATTATTTCTCTTTCGAGTTTGAATCTGTAGATCGTGACAATTATTACGTTATTGAACTCGGTGCTTCATATACGGAGTTAAGAGCAGCTTTAAAGGCGATTCGCGAGGAGACCGGGTTTAAAATAACCGGTTTTGGCGATATGAGCGCGGAAGAAGTCGCAAAAGATGCTAATTTGAGTATAGACGCGGCAATCCGTGCAAAGAAGAAGGAATACAACGAGAGTTTCATCCTTGATGAGCCAGATGCTGAAGAGAAAGAAGCGATTTTGTTTGCCAAGATCGAAGAGAAAGGATTTAGCGTGACTCACGGGGGAAGATACTACAACATTCACGGGAAGAACGCGGACAAGGGTAAAGCAGTGGAGATTCTCACGAGATTATTCGAGAAGGAATATGGAGCTGGAGCGGTAAAGACACTGGGCATTGGAGATAGCAGGAATGATATTCCAATGTTGAACGTGGTTGACCAGCCAGCGGTGGTAAAGAACAAAAAGGGGAAATGGCTCGATATTTCGCTATCAAATCTTTATAAGACTACTGGCGTGGGACCCGAAGGCTGGGTTGAGTTCGTAGAAAAGTTTATAAGTGACAAAGTAGCGAAAGATACAGTTTACCTCGTGCCGCACACGCATTACGATGCGATCTGGGTCTTCACGAAGGAGGACTATTTCCACATCAATCTGGTGCTCATCTTGAAAGAGGTAGTTGAACTTGTTGCAAAGACCGATTACAAGTTCCTGATAGAGCAGACTTTTCTGCTGGATGAGATGGAGAAGCGGTATCCGGAACTATTCCTAAAGGTTGCGAGGTACATAAAGGAAGGCAAGATAGAGATAGCTGGTGGAGAATACCTGATGGCTGATACAATGCTTCCGACTGGAGAGACACTGATAAGAGAAATTCTGGTTGGTAAAAGATATGTGAAGGAGAAGTTCGGTGTTGATGTTCCGGTAATGTGGCAAGCCGACAGTTTCGGTATGAATGCACAGCTACCGCAGATATATAAAAAATTAGGATACAAATATGTCGCATTCAGAAGAGGAGTACCAGAAAGGTCGCCGTCTGAATTTATCTGGCATGGTCTGGATGGAACGAAGATTTTAACTCACTGGATGCCGCTCGGATACCGGGCAGGATTAGACTTAGACCTGACAAAGTTGGATGATAGTTATAATAAGTTAAAAGAAGTAGCGGCAACCTCACATATCTTGATGCCTTCTGGGAGCGGAGTCACGCAGGCACAGTCAGAGACACCGGAAGTTGTGCGGGCGTGGAACGAGAAGAAAGAAGAAGTAGCGGAGATGAAGATTGCAACGCCATCCGAATTCTTCGACGCGGTGGAGAAAGAAATAGACGAGAAGAATCTTGAGATGGCAGTTCGAAACGGAGAGATGTATTCTGGCAAGTATTCCGAGGTATTCCCAAATTGCTGTTCGAGCAGGATGTGGATAAAAAAAGGTCTATGCAGTTTCGAGAATTGCCTATTAGACTGCGAGTGTTGGAGTACAATAATCTCTCTCCTGGACGGCAATCCATCTGAGGTGCTAATGGACTGCTGGCGAAAAATTCTATTTATCGCATTTCACGACGCTGTTCCCGGAACAGGGACGGACGAGGTTTACGATGAGGTGAGGCAGTACCTGAACTTTCTTAAAATCGAACTCTCCGCACTCCGCCCTCGCGTGCACAATCAAATAATAGAGCACGAATCCGAGGTAGAGTTGGGCGGAGAAAGCGGAGATATAATAGTATTTAACACGCTGTCGTGGGAAGTGAATAACTGGATAGAGATGGATTTGGATTTTGATAAAGGAGAAGTAGTGACGGTAAAAGGATTAAAAAGCGGTGGTACAGAGATAAATGTGGAAGTGATAAGGTTTGCGAGATATGACGATGACTCGCTGAGATATGCAAGGATAGGATTCACTCCCACGGTTCCGGGACTGGGATATAGGGTATATAAAATCCTCGAGCGAGAGCCTAAAAGGTACCGTTATGACCCGAACTATATCGTGATAAAGGGGAACACGATAGAGAACAGATTCTTTGGTGTAGAGATAGACCCGACTACGGGGTTGTTTGATCTTTCATTACCAGGTAAAAGGAGAAAAGCGGAGAGAGAGATGATTTGTACGGCAAACGAGCTTGTTCTTGAGGAAGAAACTGGAGACCTCTACTATCACAGACAAACATTGGGTATACCGTTGAAGACAGAAAAGGGCGAGGGCGTGAAATATGGATCGTTCCGTGTAAGAAACTTCGGGATAAGTAAAAGTCCTTTAAGACGAGTTATAACTATTGAGACCGATTACTATTCACTTCGCTGGCCGTATCGGTTGACGGAGAAGATGGCGCCGCGTATATGGCGGCATAAATTCCTGGAGTGTACAAAGAAGATAATAGTTTATAGGGAAATTCCGAGGATAGATTTCATCACGACTATAATAAACAAGCATCCGAGAGCACGGCTCAGGGTCAGGTTCTCAACAGACATAAAATCTCCTGATTATTCTTGCGGAACTCAATTTGGCGTTGTTTCACGTCCAACAGACCAGTGGAATTATAAGCCAGAGCCGGAAGAGGAGTGGAAAGAGGCGCCATGCGGTGCATTCCCCTCGCTGAAGTGGTTAGACTATTCTGACAGAGAGAATGGCAATGGCTTGACCGTGATTCACAGAGGGATACCTGAAAATGAGGTACGAGACGGGAACATCTATTTAACACTGCTAAGGGGTGTTTCAATGCTCTCCTCTGATGGTGGCGCAGGTCCTACAATACCGGTTCCCGATGCAGAGGAGTTCAAAAGATACGAGTTCAGATATTCCGTCTATCCGCACAGAGGTACGTGGCAGGAAGCGGAATCCTACAAGCATGCTTATGAGTTCAACTCCGATTTGTATGCAATGCAGTTGCCTGCGGGAGTGAAACTGCCTTTGAAACGCTCATTTTTGAAGATAGAGCCGAAAAATGTTATTTTATCTGCACTGAAAAAGGCTGAGAATGGTAATAAGAATGAAGTGATTATGAGATTTTATGAGACGGCGGGGGAAGAGACGGATGCGGAAATAACACTATTCCGTGAGCCAACAGAAGTTAAGGTGGTGAACATGCTGGAAGAGGAAGATTATGAGGATGCGGACGGAGGAATAGTAAAAGAGTTTAAAAAGGAGGGTAAGAGAATAGCGCTGACGGTAAACCCTTATGAGATAGTGACGTTGAAGCTGAAGTTTTGATAGCTGTTAAGGTTCAGGGGTTCAGGGTTCACGGTTCACGGTTCAAGGTTAGAAAACGATGAATATAGAATTCCGAATATCGAACGATAAATTCTAAATATGATTTTAGCCGTGAATCTGAGAGGATGATAAAAAATCTCCTTTTCCATTCCTGCTAATATAATATCGATGATGTAAACCACAATCTGGACAAAATTCAACATATCCTCTAATTTGATTATAATCTCTTTTTAGTAAATTCCAAATTATTGTTAGATGCCTACCCCAACAAGGTTTTCTGTAGTTTACTTCTATTTCACTTTTACAGCCAAACATTTTAATCCTAACATTTTTAGGAATTTCGTTGCATCTTCATTTTTTATGGATGCTTTAATTCTATTCTTGAAGAATTAAAAAATTAACAATTTCATTAAAGCTGGGGAATCGGGCATAAATCATAGTCCTGCATCCCGCATCCTGCATCCTACGCCCTCAGAGTTTATACAGAACAATTTTGTATATTATTGTATTATGAAAGAAATGAAAGAAATAAAAGAAATAATCAAAACAATCCTTGCTGAATGAGTGGCAGAGAATTGCCCGAGGTTGTTGACCGAAGTGTGGATTTGGTCGATTATATCAGTATGGAACCCAGGAAGATAATCGTCAACGAAGAAATGGTAGTCTCCGCGGAAAGAGGAGGTAGATTTTATGCTTACGGGATACTCACACCTCACACCTCACAAATACTATACTCACAAATACTATATATATATGAATATATATGTTCCAAAACCGAAAACACGATATAGCGATAAAAAAGAGAGAATGTGATGATCGATAACGATAGCGGCAATATAAAATTGGAGCACGGTGCAGGTGGTGAAGAGATGCACGAGTTACTTAAGCTCATGCTCCGATACTTCAATTTCACCAATGCCAACGCCAGTAATAACAGTAACAAATGGGCAAAAGCAGTAATAGATGTGCCTTTGAAAGCTCTAGATGACTCTGCTGTCGTTGACAATATCGTCTTCACTACCGACTCTCATACAGTGAAACCGCTCTTCTTTCCGGGTGGGGATATTGGGAGCCTTTCAATTGCAGGCACTGTCAACGATATCGCGGTTATGGGTGCGGAACCACTCTGCTTATCGGTAGCATTTGTAATAGAAGAAGGGTTTCCTATCACCGATTTTGAACGGCTTTTAGAGAGCATGAAGAAGACGTGTGAAGATGCAGAAGTCGCAGTAGTCACTGGCGATACGAAAGTTGTTGAACGTGGTGCGGTAGAGAGGATAATCGTGAACACGTCTGCGATAGGAAGGCGGACGGAAGCATTAGAGAAGAATATGGAAGAAGTGAGACGATACCGTGAATTAGCCGGGAACTGGTTGATTGACTCTAATCTTCGTGATGGCGATAGTATAATCGTCTCCGGCTATCTCGGCGATCACGGTATCGCACTGCTCTCGTTCAGGGAAGGGTTTGAGTTCGATACCGGGCTACAATCAGATATAGCTCCGTTAAACAGAACAATTCACGAAGTCTTAAATGTCGGTGGTGTAGTTGCTATGAAGGACCTGACAAGAGGTGGACTTGCAAATTCGCTCAACGAATTCAGCCTGAAATCGAACGTTGGTATCCTAATAGAGGAGGATAAGATTCCTGTAAGAGAATCGGTTCGGAATGCCTGTGAGCTTCTAGGAATAGACCAGTTAGAGATAGGTAATGAAGGTAAGCTGGTTATGGGTGTTGTAAAAGAGAAAGCCAGTGATGTGCTTCACGCACTGTGGAGAACGAAACACGGGAAAGATGCTGCAATCATTGGGTCCGCGACTGAGAAGCTGGGGGCGAAGAAGCTGAAAGGCGTAGTGATGAAGACACAGGTTGGTGGTATGAGAATCGTTGAGACGCCGATCGGTGATCCTGTGCCGCGGATATGTTGAGATCTTGAATTGATGGTAAAATAATAAATAATAAGAGAATAAGAGATCGTGATAAAGTAGAAAAACTGGAGAAGGAGCTAACAAAATAATTTTTATGCATTATGGTAACAATAACAGGTAAAGTGCTTCGGATTCTACCATTTAAAGAACTGACCGTGACCGACAGGAGTGATGCCGGCACCGATACCAGTACCAGTACCAGTACCAGTACTACTAAGAAAGTCGTTGATCTTATCATAGCAGATGAATCCGATCACACTCGTGTATCTTTCTGGGATGAGAAAGCAGAACTGGTTAGACGCGGCGATATAAAAATCAATGATCTACTACGCATAGAGAACGCTTCTGTATCCAAAGCCAAAGCCAAAGCCAAAACGCAGGTAGAAATTAGCGGTGAGAAGCAGAAGCGTGCATACGTCGGTAAATACGCGAGGATATCGAAGCTTACTGAGAATAAGAATATCAATATCGCGCCTTTGTCTCATGCACGCGCAAACGCAAACTTGGTAAAACTTACCGTATTGGCAGTTGCGAGACCTGAGAAGGGTCAGGTCTGCATTGCGGGCATAACCGAGGATGGTGAATGGATAAGACCACAGGGCATCTATGAGGCTGATATGGATACTTCCGGCACAGGAATAGGAATACAGCCATTCAAAAATCTCGCAGTGTCAGCGGTATATCTCGAGCCGTGGTTAGGTAAACACGCAAGGAAGGAAGATCGATTTTTTGTTTACACCAGAGGCGTGGAGAAGGAACTGGGCGATATGGAGAAGAGAGCGTTTTTGGAGCGGTATCTTGATGCTTCTGTTGACGAGGTCTTTAACCGCGGCAGGACGTTAGGCTTGATAAAACCTCGCATTGTGCACGTCTACGAGAAGAAGAAGAAGCGGAGACAAAGACAGAAACAGACGGGGACAGAAACGGAAAAGGACGATAGCAGTTCCATCCGCTTCAACTTTAAAGATGCTTCGGGTAGAGTCTATAGGCGGTGGTCATGTAGATGCGATTCATTTTACAAGACATGGAATGCAATGAAGACCAGGCATCGGTGGACGTATAGCTGGAGGATGCATAGATACCTGAAGAAGAACGAAATATATCTCGCCATCGGTCTTACGCATTCAGATTATGGCGCTACATGGCTGGAATACGGTGCATATCCTATGATTGTTGGCGTACACGTAATTACTGGGCGGTAAGGGGTTCCGGGTTCACGGTTCACG
>JACGMN010000057.1 GCA_014061035.1 Candidatus Methanophagales archaeon
GCGTAATAGATCAGAAGAGTATAGAATTCGAGCAGATGAGTAAAGAGCAGAAGAATGAATTGATAGCTCTGTTAAAAGAAGATTATGAAAGGTATGAGTTGAAACACATCAGTCCGTTTTTCGGCGCAAAGGCACAAGAACAGGCAGTACAGGCAGTGATACTTGCGTTTATACTGCTTGCAATTGCCGTCTTTATCGTATTCAGAACGGTAATTCCACCGTTAGCCGTTGTTTTTGCAGCTCTCTCTAACATCGTAATCTCTGTTGCCGGCATGAACATAATCGGGATGGAATTATCGCTCGGTACGGTCGCAGCATTGTTGATGCTCATCGGCTATTCTGTCGACTCCAATATCTTACTATCGACAAAAGTACTTCGTAGAAAGGGAGATATAAAAGAGAAGGTAAGAAATGCGATGAAGACCGGTGTAACGATGACGTTCACTACTATCTCCGCGATCTTCGCAATGTTCCTCGTCTCTTCTTATATTCATCTCTTTGGACTGGGTTTAGCTCCTATTCCGATCTTAAGAGATATATCTCTGGTGCTTCTCATCGGTCTCACGATGGATTTATTGAACACATGGCTCTTGAACGCGGGTATATTACGCGGATATGTGGAGAAGAAGGAGCAGATGAAATATGGGAGAGGTGGTGTAGTCAAAGGTAAAGGAGCAGTAGCAGGAAACAGGAAAAAAAACCGGGAAAATTGAACGGTTTGAAGATATATACTACCAAATAATATAATGTAAATAAAGAATAGGTGAAAGGAGAACCATGAGCGAAACAAGACCGGGTATAAAGGAATTAAAAGATGTTGGCTATCGGGTGATTCTTAAAAATGAGGATGGTAGCCCGAGATTGGTATGGCGGTGTTCTATCAATGAAGGGCAATATGGTAAGTTCATCTCTATAGCGCAGCACTGGGTGCGAAAGATGGAAGGCAAAAAGATAGTGGAAAGCGATTGGGCAAAGAAGTCTTTTAATTTCACTTATGATAAGGAAAAGGCACTTGCAACGTGGAATTCCGTAGGAGAGTTACTAAAAGAAGCTTTAGGTGTCAGTAAGGGTGCTGAACTGGAGGAAGAGATAGTAGAAGAATTTGGCGATGAACTCGAAGGGCTCGGCGACGAGTTGTAGCACTTCATTTATTTTCTGTTTTCTTGTAGTTATAGTCACGCGAAGAATTTTTTGCAGTCTGCTTCTGCGCTACAAGTAACGGTAACGTCGTAATCTGGCGGGAGGCAGTTCTTATACGGGTACTGTGCGAACCGGTAATCCATCAGGACGATGATACACCGGTCTTGCTCGCTCCTTATGCCTCTACCAGCCGCTTGCAGAACCTTTGTAACCGCCGGGTAAAGGTATCCATACAGCCGTCCTTTTGCTGACCCATATTTATCTGCATAATACCGCTCAATCATTTTTACTTCCAGTGTTGGTGGACTCAACGGCAATCCGACAACAATAATCGCCTTGAGCGTGTTGGATTCATAGTCTATGCCTTCGGATAACGAGCCGCCCTGCACTGCAAGCAATATCCCGCCATCAGTATCCCTTAACAGCTCATATAACTCGTTCTTCTCCCTTTTACTCATTTTCTGCCGTTCTACCATCGCACGTCTACTTACGTCCTCGGGTAAGTACGCCGAAATGCTGTTTAAAAGTGCATAAGAAGGAAAAAATACCGCCATGCTGCCTCTTACATATCTCGCCACTTCACCTATCTTCGCCGCTACTCGCCTGTACATCTCTTCGCCTCGTTCCGTATATTTCGTTGTGAGTTCTTCTGTAATGACAATCTTGCGGTTCTCTTCCGGAAACGGCGATTTATATTCACGCATAAATATCTCTTTCCCTTTTATCCTGTCCTGAGTAGCGCCGAGCACGTCTGCATACATACTGGTCGGGCATAATGTGCCGCTCATCAATATAGTCGAATGCGCACGCGCAAATTTCTGCTCGCTTATCACCGAGGGGTCGAGCAGTTTGAAGTAAAGCGCCGGGTTATCACGTTGTGCGAGCGAAAATATTCTTACACATCTCTCACGGGTTCTCCACTCGTCTAAGAACTCTGCCACGGTGATGATATTCCGCTGCACCTCCTCACGCTCTTTCTCTTTCTTATTCTCAAAATCTTCAGCAATGCTATGAAGCCTCTTTACGAACTCATCGTAATTTATTCTATCTATTCGCCGTCTCAGCACCTTCTCAATCTCTTCCTCCAGAAAATCCCGCTCCACCGCTATCTCCACCCCATTATTTGCACTCGCTTTCTTCACTAATTTCGTAAAAATATTCTCTAATTCTACGAGATTGCCGTGCATTTCACGATCCTCGTACTTGATCGCCCGTGCTGCGCTTGTTACCGTGCTCATTCGCAATGTATTGCTGAGATTATTCCGTATACGATCCGGCAGGTTATGTGCTTCGTCAACTATCACAATGAGATCCTCTAACCCTGTTTCTATCTTCTCTAATATCTTCTCCGCGATATCCGGAGCAAAGAGATAGTTATAATCGCAGACGACAACATCAGCGTCTTCCGCGACTTCCAATGCTGCCTTATGCGGGCATACTCCTCGAGTAGCGCACCAGTTGCATAACTTCTCTACATGCAGTATTTCGCCTTTTATCCGCTGCAGCGCTTCTTCATCGTTCTTCAAAAAATACCGGCATCGTTTATTCTTCTGCTCATATCGGCAAAATTCGCTGAATAGCGAGTAAAACTCCCGTTGTACAGAGGTCGCTCGCGGACACATCGATTGCTTCGAGGTTATATCAACCGCTACGAGATTAAGCATTGGTCCGGCATACTCTTTTATCAATCTGAGCGTATCGATAGCGATTTTATGCTGACTGCGCTTAGACGTGAGGAAAAAGACTGTTTTTTCGTTCTCTAACGCGTACTGTACAGCAGGGACAAGCACCGCAACGGTCTTCCCTATCCCCGTAGGTGCGTGTGCGATAAGAATTTTTCCGGACTCTACCGTATCTCGCACGTCTTTCATGAACTCTCGCTGCCCTGCTCTTATCGATGCGAAAGGGAAAAATCTCTCGCCTGGCTCAGTCATTTGGTTATATTTATATTTTATGTGTTATAGATTATGAGTACACCAAAAGTTTACTATTCTATAAAGAAGGATTACGACAAACTGGACAACAGAATTTTAGATTGGACATTCAATGGACTTGAAGTTCAGCAGTATGAAAAGATACTGGTAAAACCGAATATACTCGGACCATATCCTCCCAGTAAACACGCAAACACACACTGGAAGTTTATAGAATGGATTCTGATATATTTAAAAACCCGGTTCAAAGGCGAGATTGTTCTCGGTGACTCTTCAAGCTTCTCAACCATGAAGTCCTTTGAGGTATCAAGGATCAAAGAAGTCTGTGATAGACAGAATATAAGGTGGCTCGCATTTGAAAGTGACGAGCCTGTAAAGAGAGAACTACTGGGGAAGGAGATAATTATACCAAAGGCTGTTCCTGAATCTGATCTCATAATAAATCTCCCTAAACTTAAGACACATATATTGATGAAATATACTGGAGCAGTAAAGAATCTATATGGATGTATTTCTGGAGGATTGAAACCAGCACTCCATAAATACTTCCCAAAGGAAGAAGAGTTTGCAAACGTCTTAGTTGAACTTTATCATACGATAGCTCAAGATAAAGAGATTATAACGATAATGGACGGAATCTGTGGGATGGAGGGTAATGGACCTGGCAGTGGAAGGCCCGTAAACTCTAAAGTTGTGATCTCATCAAGAAATCCGGCAGCAGTCGATCTATTTGCATCATATTATATTGGATATAAGATGTCTGACATTCTGACAAATAAAATCTTAAGTACAGAATTTGAGCTCGTCAATATTGATACTGGTTCTATATCGAAGATACCGGGATATGAGATGGAAGAGATTACGGGTGTAAAGAGGGTAAACTTCAAAAAGCCAGATACTATATATATCAATTTTTTAATCTCCTCGCGCATATTGAGCACTGTAACATCCTATCTTGGAGTTCGAAGACCAAGAATAAACAGAGATAAATGCGTGGGCTGCAATATTTGTGAAGAGATATGTCCGGTCGGTGCAATAGTAAATTTAGATGTGGATGTAAAAAGATGTATAAACTGCTATTGTTGCCATGAAGTGTGCCAGTATAGTGCAATAGATCTGAGAAGGCGGTTTATGCAGTTTTGATTTATGCTTGATCTGCGTTCATCTGCGTCCGATTATAAAATTTATTCTTTCTCGTTCTATCGTCAAATACTCTAACTGGTACCTACTTCCTCCCGGTAGCTCGGATGATACTTCCGTATTATATGCTCGTCGATCCTCTTAAGCGCAGCTTCAGGCAGCATAGCCAGTAACTCCCAGCCAATATCCAGCGTCTCTTCTATGCTCCTATCCTCGTCTCTACCCTGTGAAGCAAACCGCTTCTCAAATTCATCTGCAAACGTCAGAAACTGGCGATCACTGCTGGTCAGCGCATCCTCTCCGACTACAGCAACCAGCCCACGCATATCCTTTCCTTCAGCGTAACCCGCATAAAGCTGGTTGGATACGCCTGAATGGTCTTCTCTCGTCCTTCCGGCCCCTATCCCTTCATTCATCAGCCGTGATAGAGACGGCAGAACATCAACCGGCGGATATATCGCTTTTCGATGAAGGTCCCGTGAGAGAACGAATTGCCCCTCGGTAATATACCCCGTAAGATCAGGTATAGGGTGCGTAATGTCATCATCAGGCATGGTTAAGATGGGTATCTGCGTAATCGTCCCTTTTCGTCCTTTTATTCTACCTGCACGCTCGTAATTGGTCGAAAGATCGGTGTACATATATCCTGGATAGCCTCTTCTTCCTGGAACTTCCTCTCGTGCCGCTGAGATCTCACGTAACGCTTCACAATAGTTCGTCATATCTGTAAGAATAACGAGGATGTGCATATCATATTCGTAAGC
>JACGMN010000146.1 GCA_014061035.1 Candidatus Methanophagales archaeon
ACATGGGCAGCCGAGGCGTCATGGGACGGATTTGTGGGCGACTGGCGTAATATTACTTTCAACAGGACTGTTGTCTTGATGCCCGGAGAAACATACAATATAACGCTCATAACAGGCTCTTATCCGCAGATTCACCACGTTAAAACGCTTGAAACAGAGAGCGGGTGGATAAACAGTACTTCGTTTGTTGATGTGAACAGAAGGGAACATGACGGCTGGATACCGGCGATAAGGCTGGGATAAGATAAATATCGCGAATCTGATACTGATCTTGCTGATGATAATGATGGTTTATCTCCCACCTTCGCTACGTGAACGGAGACGGTACATCCTATTTGAGGTAATGCACGAGCGCGAGATAGATAAACGGGAATTATTAAAAGCAATATGGGACTCGGTTTATTCGTTACAAGGCGACGTAGGAGCAAGTGAAAGTAAGTTATGGCTGATTGAATACAATAAAAAGGGAGATATAGGTACAGGCATCCTGAGATGTGCTAATGGCAAAGTTGAGGAAGTCCGGGCGTCGTTAGCGTGCATTCATTCGGTAAATGGTGTACGAGTTGGAATAAGAGTAAAAAAAATCTCGGGAACGATTAGAGGCGCGCGATCATAAAGTATTGTAACTACTCAGGTTGCCAGGTTCACGGTTGTCAAGCTTGCGCTCTTCAGCTCTTCATATTTCTTGAGATAGTTTATGGTCATCGTTTTCTAACCGTGAACCGTGAACCCCGGAACTTTGAACCTGAGTAGTTACCAAGCACCTAAACAAATCCGACGCGTTTCGCTTTCCGCATCTTTTTCTTATTAATAAATACACACTCGCCTGTTCTCGTATCAGTACCTTCAACTCCTTTTCCTTCTATCACCTTCACTACTGAAATTATCTTATCTTTGATCTTGACAACCTCGCCAGGTTTGAATCCCGGAAGCCGTACCGAGAACGATACACGATAGATATCCCGTCCGTCTTTTCTACCGTACAATTTCCTGCTCTCGGAGAAGCTACCACCTAATTTCTCCACGATCGTGCTCGAAATCCTCCTACCGCAGTCCATGCTGCTGACGTAGATGTCCAGCCCCTCTTTCAAGCGCTCTTCTTTTGATACGAAATCAGCATCGCCTAATGATGATGGCGAATACGCAATCTCGTCCGCTACAGCGAGTTCGGCATCAGTTGGAACCCGCCATTCTGCTCGTATTTGCACGATCGCGGCGTAATACCCTCCCGCTATCCTGCTGCATCGTTCACAAATCCCGCGGTTCAGAACAACTGCTACTTCACCGCGTTCTTCTATCTCCACTCCTTTTAGTTCTGCGTTCACAATCAGAGACACGCGTGCTCTACGCGCCCCTTCCTTAAATTCTGTTCTCAGACATTTTATCTCAACAGAACAATCAGAACCGTACTTCTTCCTTATTGCTTTCCGTACCGAACCATCAACCATTGCTTCAATGCTCGTTCGCTCAGTACCTTTAAAAAAGAAGCCACAATATGTGCACAGACTTATGCCGGGGCTTATCACCTCTACACTGCTCGCGCTCCCGCTATCACTATCACTATCACTATCACTATCAGACCCAAGTAGCGTTATTCCTTGTCTGAAACAGTCCTTACATAACGAATCGAAGAATTCATCTGTTTGTCTACCGCATTTCGGGCAGAATTTACTCCATCTCTCTCTCTTTCGCTCTTCCTCTTCCCTATCAACTTTGTATTTGTTTATTTTATATGCATCCCGGCTCATTCTAAATTTGGTAAAATTATATAATACAAAGATAAAGTTAAATATAAGATAAGATAAAGGATGCAAAAATGAACCCGTACTACCTGACGCTGGTGCTGTACCTGTTCCTGATCTACTGGCTTCTCGTTTTTGTGCTTGAGAGAAAGGGAATTTTGGAGAGATATAATATCTCCGCGATTGGACCTATCTTA
>JACGMN010000149.1 GCA_014061035.1 Candidatus Methanophagales archaeon
TCAGGGAAGCATTGGCAAGGCTTGGTTCAAGTAAAAAAATAACCGCGCATGGGCATTATTGGATGCTAAAACCAGATATAAAACCCGGAGAAATAATCATCATATGAGATGAGATAAGATAAGATAAAATAAGATAAGATAAGATAAGAGATAAGATAAGATGAGAAACGATAGGAGTGCAAAGATCAGCATACAGGATGCGGAGATTATCCTTGATGAGGCACATATCTCTTTTAAAAGCTGCTATTACCATCGAATGATGCGTAAGTTTCAGGAATCAACGGAATTGGCGGTAAAGGGTCTGCTCAAGTATCTTGGAATTGAATACCCGAGATCTCATATCCTCGGACTGATAATTAAGAAGGAGTTTTCTAAAATCGGTCTCTTCAGTCCTGATGAACTGAAAAAATTAGCTTACATAAATGATACTTTGAATGATACTTTGGCCTTTGACCGTGAACCTGGCAACCTGAGTAGTTACTAAAATAAGTGAAGTATAGGTATGGTATATATAGTATGATAAAAAATAGTATGATAGAAAAAGCGAAGAACGCAAAGGAAGCCGCGCTTAAACTCGCTAATCTTACGAGCGCAGAGAAGAATAAAGCATTGTTGAGAATCGCGGATTCTATCGATAATAACCGGAAGGAGATACTCGCCGCTAATAGAAAGGATATTGAACTTGCTTCGAGCTTAGTAACGGCAGGAAAGATGTCTAAAGCCCTCCTGCATCGGTTAATATTGGACAACTCGAAGATTGACGAGATCATATTGAGTGTGAAAAATGTTGCAGAATTAGATGACCCGGTTGGGAAAACGCTCGCAGCGATTGAGTTAGATAAAGATTTAGAGCTCTTTCAGGTCTCTTGCCCAATCGGAGTGATCGGTGCGATCTTCGAATCACGACCTGATGTGCTGGTTCAGATCGCATCTCTCTGCCTGAAGACCGGTAATACATTATTATTAAAGGGCGGCTCCGAGGCACGGAATACAAATAAGGCGCTATTTGATCTTATAACGGAAGCTACGACATCATCCATCCCCGAAGCTGATGCGATACCTATACCAGCACCTGTACCAGCAGGCTGGCTTCAATTACTCGATACGAGAGAAGACGTAAACGAGATGTTGAAGTTGAACGAATATATAGACCTGATCGTGCCACGCGGAAGTAATGAATTTGTTAAGTATATCCAGGATAACACCAGTATTATGGTTTTAGGGCACTCTGAAGGCGTATGCCACATTTATATCGACCGCTATGCTGATATTGATATGGCACTGAATATATCTTACGATGCTAAGGTTCAATATCCAGCGGTCTGTAACGCTGCGGAGACATTGCTCGTCGATGCCGCGATTGCATCTGCTTTCTTACCACGAATGATCGAACAATATCTAAGAGCAGGTGTTGAGATACGAGCATGCGTTAAAACTATGGAATTTGGGCTGATACCAGGACCCGGATTCGTGGAAGCGGAAAACTTACTGAAGTCCGCGTCAGAAGAAGATTGGCGTACCGAGTATAACGATTTGATCATCTCCATCAAAATAGTTGATGGTCTTGATGAAGCAATCGCGCATATCAACCATTACGGATCAGGGCATACAGATGCGATCGTCACGGAGAATAGAGAGCGAGCGCTTACGTTCTTGCAGTCTGTTGATTCTTCTTCAGTGATGCATAACGCATCAACACGGTTCAGTGATGGGTTCAGGTACGGTAAGGGTGCCGAGGTTGGCATAAGCACGTATAAGGTGCATGCACGTGGACCAGTCGGTTTGGAGGGGCTGGTAATCTACAAATATCTGCTGGTCAGTAAGGGACCGCACGGGCATACGGTAGCGCCCTATACCGGCGATAATGCGAAAAAATTCACGCATAAGAAAATAGCTGCAGAGGATAGAGGACGTGAAAAGATATGACGTTATAGTAATAGGCGATCTCTTCTGTGACATAGTCACGGCGCCAATCGCAGATTATCCGGAGCGTGATAGACAGATAGGTTGTAAATTTGCGCTCGATATCGGTGGGCAGGCTGCGAACTGCGCTGTGGCATCTGCGTCCTTAGGCTTAAAGACCGCTCTTATCTGCAAAACTGGCAGTGATATGCTTTCACAGTGGCTGAGATCAGAATTACAAAAGAGAGGTGTCGAGTGCTTCGCGAGCGTAACAGAGAAAGAAGATCTGCAACATCCTGGCATAACGGTGAGCATAGCTTTTAAAGATGGCAGCAGGTCAATGCTCTCTGACCGAGGAGCTAATATTGACTTCGCGGCTGAAGATATACGCTTCGATCTTCTATCCGAGACACGTTTCATTATGCGCGCTGGACATTGGAACACCGAAGCGCTTTTTTCTGCTAATAAACAGATACTCGAGTCCGCTAAATCTGCTGCTATTGATACCGGTACTGATACTGATACTGATACTGATACTGATACCTATACTTATATTTATACTGGTTTGGATATCGGATGGAGCGCATATCTCGGGTGGACCGCTCATGCAAGACAGACCGTTTTTGATCTCCTTCCTTCTATTGATTTCCTTTTTATCAACGAAGCAGAGATGCATGAGTTGTTGAGTGAGAAGAAGGGAATAGGAGAAGAGGATAGAGAAGGGGAAGGGGAAGGAGAAGAAAAAGGCGCTTATGCGTATGAATTGTTAGAAAAAGGCTGTAAAAACGTTATCATTCATAGAGGAGTAGATGGCTCAGCCTGGATAACCAAAGAGTTCGAAATACGCTCGCCAGCGTTTGACGTTCAGCCGATAAACCCGACAGGTGCAGGCGATGTCTTCAATGCAGGTTTTATATACGCGGTCCTGAATGGACGAGAAGCCCGGGAATGCCTGAGATTCGCTAACGCATGCGCTGCCACGTATATAAGTAGAAAGTAGAATAAAGAGATAGAAAAGGTAACTACTCAGGTTCAAAGTTCCGGGGTTCACGGTTCACGGTTAGAAAACGATGACCATAAACTCGTATGAAAATAACGCGACCATCTGTGAACCGTGAACCTTGAACCGTGAACCTGGCAACCTGA
>JACGMN010000006.1 GCA_014061035.1 Candidatus Methanophagales archaeon
GGAGCTGTCAGAAGCCATTCGCGAAAGATTCAAGGCGTTAAAAGAGTTCCTCGATAAAGACCCGCCGACATCCATGGAAGAGCGGAAACAGCAGAAAGAAGTGTGGGATAGGGAAATGGCAGAGTTAACTGAGCAATTCAGCAAGTTCACGGAAATCTCAGCGAGCAGGTCATCAGGGAGCATGTGCTCATGCGGAAGATCATAGGTACTTTTAGATCTGAGATTGGCGCTGAATATTACCAGTACATCGCTTTGGTCTTCGCTACGTGGCGGTTACAGGGAAAAGATGTCTACAACGAGCTCAAAAAATTGCTTGTCAATGAGCTTTGTTTGAAGTGAGCTATACAAATACGTTAAATGTAAGGCATTTGATAATTTGAGGAAATAGTTTTCTGCGTAAATCTGCGTAAATCTGCGTCCTAAATAAGTAGAAGTTATACTTTATACACAATAAGAAGAATACAAATACAATGGTAATAGACCCGCGTTTGAGCATTATTGACATACGGTTGAAAGGAATAAAACGTGTAATCGCTGTGACAGGTGGTAAAGGCGGGATAGGCAAGAGTCTAACCGCGTCCTTGCTCGCATTGACTCTCTCGCGATTGGGCTACAAAGTTGGGTTGCTCGATCTAGATTTCTCTGCACCCTCAACACATGTGATATTAGGAATAGGAATAGGAATAGAAGACGCGTATCCAGAAGAAGAGAAAGGGATCATTCCGCCTGAGGTTCATGGCATTGCGTTCATGAGCATTATTTATTTCACAGGTAATGAGCCGGCACCACTGCGAGGTACTGATATCTCGAATGCTATGCTGGAATTACTCGCTATTACACAATGGGGTTCACTCGATTTTTTAATCATTGACATGCCACCTGGGATCAGCGATGTGGCGATGGACGTCATACGATGGCTAAGAGGTGCGGAATTCATAGTGATGACAACAACGTCAAAAGTTGCCTTAGAAACGGTGACGAAAGTAATCAAGATGCTCGAGGAGCTGAAGATGCCGATCATCGGTGTTATCGAGAATATGAAGCTGAAACTGAAGCTGAAAAACTCCTCACCAGTACAGGAAGCGATGAAAGAATTCAACGTAACCCTTTTAGGTGAAATAGCTTTTGACACGAACCTCGAGGATATAATATCTGATGGTGATCTGAACAAGTTAGTAGCGAGCGATTTTGGCGCGAGTATAAATAGAATTGTTCTGAAATCTTTATTGTGAGGATTACGAAGATGTATAAATTAGCAGGTACAATTTCTGGTGAAGTTGGGCTGTACGAGTTCGATTTTATCGTCACTGGCGATGTAAGAAGGAACGAGTATGTAAAAGTCTGGAATAGTTCTGATGGGTGGATACTTGGTAGAGTTGTATCTATGGTAGATGTGGAGGAAAAAACTGCTACTGTTGAGATTATTGGCTATAAAAACGAACGGGGATTCCTGATGCAGCCAAAAGTAACTTTTTCACGCGATGAGAAGGTATTCAAGGCAGATCATACATTTATTATGGATACACTGGGTCTTGGGTTCAAATCAAAATCGAGCGGAATACACCTGGGTATGCTTGATGGCCACAATATTCCGGTCTATCTGAAGAAAGAGGAACTTATCCAGAAACACTGTTGCATATTAGCTAAGACCGGTAGCGGGAAATCATACACTGCGGGTGTGCTCATCGAAGAGCTGCTCGAAAAGAACGTTCCTTTACTCATAATTGACCCGCACGGCGAGTATCTCTCGCTGAGATATGAGAACAAGAGTGAAGACGAGCGGAAACAGATGGAAAGGTTCGGGATCACTCCTCGTGGGTATGCCTCTAAAGTTGTTGTTTATACACCCTCAAATTTTTCCGTTAATCCCGCGGCTGATAAGCTATTCCGAATAGATGGGATAAATTTGAGCGTAAACGAGCTCTCCGACTTTTTTACGCTGTCCGACGCTCAGTTGGGCATTCTATACCAGTGCATAAACGAAATCAAGGCACGAAAGGAGTTTTATACAATTGAAGAGATCATTAGTGGTTTAGCAGAGAGCAAAAGTACCGCTAAATGGAGAATCATTCAGTTCCTTGAACGAATCCGTGAGACAGGTATATTATCTGATAGCCCGACACAGATAGAGGAGCTCGTAAAGCCGGGAAGAGCGTCGATAATCGATATGAAAGGTGCATCGCCTAAACTACAGCAGTTGATCGTTTACCGGCTCTGTAAAGAGGTATTTGAAGGCAGAAAGATGGGGAAGATTCCGCCGTTTATGCTCGTCATCGAGGAGGCACATAATTTCTGCCCTGAACGAGGTTTTGGAGAGGCGGTCAGCTCAAATATCTTGCGAACTATCGCATCGGAAGGCAGAAAATTTGGGCTTGGGCTGCTCGTCATCTCACAAAGACCCGCACGTGTCGATAAGAACGTTATTTCGCAGTGCAATACGCAGATAATCCTGAAGGTAACGAATCACAACGACATCAAAGCACTGAGCAAAGGTCTGGAGTTCATGAGCAGCGAGATGATTGAAGAGATCAAGAGAATACCACTGGGTGTCGCATTATTATCGAGTCCGAGCATAGCGATGCCGATAATGATCGATGTGCGAGTCAAGAGAAGTGAGCATGGCGGGCGAGCTGCGGAAGCGAGTGACAGTGCCGGTGCCGGTGGCGGTGGTGGAGGCGATAGAGGAAAAGAGGAAGTCTCGAAACCAGCCGGTGACGGCGGGAATGCAGAAGACGGAGATGAGGGTGAAGAAAAGGCTGAAGGAAGAAGCATGCTTTCGCGGTTGTTATCTGACTGAGCAAATCTTTCGTTCTGCCTTTCTCAGTATTCCACGCAGCGTTTGCACTTCTCTCGCGGTGAGGTCCGCTCTGCCAAGTATTCTTCTGAGCATAAGCATTGTCTTCTCTTTTTTATATTCTTTATACTCTATCTCATCCAGAAACAGGTGCAAATGTGCGAATAGCCGCTCTTTATCTGCTATATCTGCTAATGGGATCTCGCCAAGACCTGCTCTCTCTATCTCGCGTAGCTCATATAGAACGACTGCAACTGCATGAGAGAGATTCATAGAGTGATAGTCAGGACCAGTCGGAATGCAGAGAACGAGATCACAGCGTATAAGCTCTTTGTTCATTAATCCAATATCCTCGCGGCCGAATAAAACAGAGAGAAGTCCTTCTCTACCTTCTACCTTCTTTTTCAGCTCGTGCGGCGAGAAAAAAGGCATTCTAAGATGTCTGTTAACCGAGACTCCGGGCTGGGAGGTAGTGCCTACAACAAGAGCAGAGTTCTCAATCGCTTCGTCTATCGAGTTAACTATTCTGCATGTATTGAGCAGATCATAGGCATGAGAAGCGACCGAAAAAGCCTTCTTACCTATAATATTCCGTGGATTGACGATATAAAAGTCAGAGAAGCCGAAATTTTTTGCTACGCGTGCTACCGCACCTATATTTTCTTCAATCTTCGGCTCTACAAGAATTATCCGGACTTCCATCTTCCTAATAACCTGGCAAATGCACCTCTAAACCGTACTCCAACTCCAGCTCCCGGGAGTAGACTTACACATCTGTAACAGCGAACACATTCAGCAGAATCAAAAGATTTTTCAAGGTCGGAAAGAGACTTCCCGGTAGTGCAGGTTTTTACGAACCCCGTTCCTTTTTTAAGATGCAGTTTCCTCCCAAATTTCACTCGCAAGAGTGATAATTTATTGAATATTGCGATCATCAGCCCAAACGGGCATAAATATTTACACCATGAACGATGCACAAATATAGCTATAACGAAGACAGAGATCAGAAAAATCAGCCAAAGATTGATCGAACCCTCACCTGCTAGCTCTCGAATCTCTAAAGTAAACATTGCTGCCGGGACGATAGCCCACACAGGTATAATATCAAAGGCACAGGCAAAACGGATAAGTATGTAAGTAGCAACTATAAATAAAACCGGATATTTTAAAATGCGCAAACTACGATCAAGTATTGTCCATTGCTCTTTTGAACTTGAACTATTAAAATTAAACAACTTATAGTGTTTGATCTTCGAGAAAAGCAGCGTTCGCGCTAAATAAATTCCATCTTGAACAGAACCTACCGGACAGGCAGTACCACAAAAAAGACGGCCGCTAACAATACCACTCAACAAAATACCGAGACCTGTTTTCAACTGGTAGTCTTTAAAGAAACATGGATAGTCACATACAGGACATAGTATAAAAGGAAATGGGTAACGGCAGAGACGTGGCAGCAGTTCTCGATAGTGGTATAATGCAAATCCAACAGCTACTAAAAAAAACAACTGCGTGGATATTAGCAAGTATTTCAGTATTCTCTTCAGATGCATCTCTTCAACGGTTCGGTGTTCGGGGTTCACGGTTCACGGTTCATGAGTCCAGTATAAGTTTTAATATTTGGATTTTGGATTTTGGCAAATGTGACCCACATTCCGCATTTCATTTATAAAATTTCATTTATAAATATTAAAACTATCATTTTAAACAGATCGGTGTCCTCAAATGGCTTAAGGTAAATTCCGAAAAGTTCCCCCGCCACACCCCTTTTGCAGAGTCGTGCCTCGCCCCTACTTCGATTCTCATCTCTTCGCCTGAAGTCCCGGGGCAGGCTAGCTCAAGCTTGTGGCTAAGGGCAAGCCCTTCTCCTTTTGAGCCAGACATACTCGCCGAGCAGCAGTCCCGTGAAGAACAGGATGATTCTTGAGTTGTCGTTCCATCATCTACACATGTTATATCCCATGCACCTTTATGCATGAGGTTATCTTCAGCAGCCGCACGTTCCTCTTTTTCGTTCTCATTTTTTAGAAATTAGGATTTAGTATTTTTACTCATCCTCACCGATGGCGCTCTCGCTGCTTTATATGGTCGCCTCATTTGCTTTCCGCATCGCAAACACGTTGCAGTTATGTACTCACCTCTGAGCCGAACTCTTGCGTTTCTTCCCGGAATGAGGAGAGCGTAACAGCGTTTGCAGATCCGTATCTTTAGATGTCCCGGTATTCGCACACGGTACCGCATTCCAATCACGCGCGCTAGGTGAATGTACCTATCACACCTCTGTTCTCGTCTATCGTCATCACTATCACGTACCTGTGCTCGTGCTTCTGCCTCGGCAAGCGCAAAAAGCCGATCTATGCGCTGTACTGCAATATCCGCGATGCGTCTTCTTCGTTTCATTCATATCATATCTCTTCCTTATCTACGATAGCTACACAGACGACTCTATCCGCTCCACCGTAGTATATATAATATTTGTTCTTTACTTCACATGCCCCGCACGCGAATACAACTCGAGGAACCTCTCCGCGTAGTTCATAATCCATCTCTGGTTCGAGGATGGGTTCAGGATACCGGTATAACAATTTTGACGGGTTATCTAAGCTGAAGATCGCGGCTCCTAACCTATATACGTTATCATCACTAACGCCGTGGTATATCAATAGCCATCCCTTCTCAGTCTTTATTGGCGGAGCACCCGCACCTATCTTTTTACTCTCCCAGGTTCCTTCTCCGAGCGGTGCCATAATTTCACGCTGTCCATACCACTTAATTAAGTCATCTGAGTAAGCAATCCAGATGCTCATAGGCTCTCCTTCTTGTGTTAGCCTATAAAGAAGCACATATTTACCCTCAATCTTCTCAGGAAAGAGAACTGGATTTTTGTAATTCATCTCCTGCCACTCTAATTCGTATCTCTGCCACTCTAGGAAGTTATCTGTACTAGCTAAACCTATCCTCATCCCTTTCTCTGAATATGCGGTATATGTCATGTAAAATCTATCTCCAATCTTTACTATCCGTGGGTCCTCACATCCACGGGATTCCAGTATTCGCTTCGGCATGAAGACCGGTTTGTCGAGGCGAAGGAAGTTGAAGCCATCTCTACTTACTGCATATCCAATTCGTGAGATACCGTCCACTCCAATAGCCCGGTAAAGAAGATGAAATAGACCATCACCATTATCATCGTAAACAACTGCGGGATTGAAGACATTCTTAGATTCCCATTCATTCTCTGGCTTTGGCTTTAATATCGGATTATCTTCGTAACGCCTCAACTTCATTTTCCTTTCAATACTCCGGTAAAAACGT
>JACGMN010000096.1 GCA_014061035.1 Candidatus Methanophagales archaeon
ATAAAAAGAAATGAAGATGCTCAAGAAATCAAACGCAAATTAACATCAAATTTATTTATGCAGTTTTATTTAAAAACTCGGATGGTCAAAACATTACAAAAAAGCGATGTGGCGCAACTTCAAGAGGAAATACAATTTCCAAAACTGGGATATTAGAAATTGGGGTTATGTTACTTGGGCACAGGTTGAAGGATTCTGCAAGAGATATGATTTAAAAGGGACATCAAAAACTTTTGAGTTTAATGATGGACAAATTTATGAAAAAAGATAAGGCAACAGCAGATAACAGAGCATATCTGGCTACGGTTAACGCCTCTGCCCAAATCCAGCCTAACTGCGGGACTTCAGATACGCTCGGAACGTTAGACGACATTTTGCTCGTTGACCGGGAGGATTAGAATGGCCACTGTTGATCCTAAAATCATGGAACTTGCAATAGAAGTAGCGGAAAAGTCGAAACCAGAATCTGATAGTAGGATTCATATCTCAAAAAGTATTTTAACTCCACTACCTCATTTATGAATAATCAATGACAATGATGATGGTGATGATGCCAATGACAATAACTATGCTGACAGAAGAAGAAGGAAAAGAAGGGGTAAAGCTTGCACGTCTCGCTATAGCGAAACACCTGGATGAGAATCTCAGGTTAAAAGCGCCTGATACTGATTATTTACCGGCATGCTTTGAAGAGAAAAGGGGAGTTTTTGTCACTTTGACTAGGTATGACGGGTCTCTGAGAGGATGTATCGGTTATCCTTATCCAGTCTTTGCGTTGAAGGACGCGATTATAGATGCCGCGATAGCTGCGGCTGTCAACGATCCAAGATTTCCGCCAGTAACAAAAGCAGAATTTAAAGATCTGGTCATTGAACTGACGATACTTACAGTGCCGCAGGAATTGAAAGTAAAGCCCGCGGCAGAGTTGCATAAGCAGATAGAAATCGGCAGACACGGGTTGATTGTAAAGAAGGGGATATATCAAGGACTTTTGCTTCCTCAAGTCGCTACCGAGAATAACTGGTCTGCGGAGGAGTTCATATCACACACCTGCCGTAAAGCGGGCTTGCCGGAAGATGTGTGGCAGGATGAAGATGTCAGTGTCAGTATATTTGAAGGTCAGATATTTAGGTTAGAAAACGATGATACGAATAGACAGATATAAATGTGGCTACTGCGGTGCATGTGTCTCCGTATGCCCTACAGATGCAACCTTCCTGGTCGGGATGTGGTTAAGGATAGATGAGGAAAAATGCAATAACTGTGAAGTCTGCGCAAATCTCTGTCCTGTAGGCGCACTGGGGCTGGAGGTCGATAGTCGGTAGTTAATAGTCGACCGGTAGGAGCACGAGCACTGGAGCCCAACCAACGACTGCTGACTGCCGACCCACGACTAATGCCGCAGTGGAGAAAAGAAGAGAGATATCAAATGAGCGGAGCAGAGCGGATAAAAAAGGATATTGCACTCTTTGAGAAGTGCATGAACGAACTCGATTCAATTTCGCTTGCAAGCAATGAAGCAGAGGTGATCTGCCATGCGAAGAGATATTATAAGGATACGAAATATTATCTTGAAAAAGAGGATTACTTTACTGCGTTCGGTTGCATAAACTATGCGCATGGGCTGATAGACGGAATAAAGAAGGTGAAGAATATATAAAATAAGAGATGAAGATAGAAGAAGCAGCTAAAATATTGGTCTTAGACCCCATTCACGGAGCAGAGATTATCGCAGAAGAGCTAAAAGCGCTTGGAAAAGAAACAGATATATTCAATCCTTATCGAAGATTAAAAAAGTTTGAGCAAAACGCTCCGCGGAAAAGGTTGAGCAAATACGATTTAGTTATCTCCCCTGTTCACTTGAATCCTGACTTTGAGATTGTAAAGCAGATTTCAGAGAATAACATAGATTCTATAAGTCATCACGAAGCTGTTAAAGAGATTGCCAGAATAAAAAATCTTTTTGAGGGTATAAAAGTAGTAGAAGTAACAGGAACGATAGGGAAGACTACTGTCTGCTCGCTGATATATCAAATGTTAAGATACAAGACGGTTCTTCTCCATACCAGCTCTTCGACACGATTCAGATCGGTTGCTGACGATGATGAAATAATATTTCCCAGGATAAGTATCACGCCGGCAAACGTCTTAAAAGTGATAGAAATAGCGGCGGAAAAGAATTTGAAGCCAGATATAGCGGTCTTTGAAGTCTCACTCGGTTTAACCGGGATAGGCGATACGGGAGTGATAACAAGTTTAAAGGAAGGGAATAGAATTGCGGGCGGCATGAGAGATGAATCTGCAGTAATAGAGGCCTCAATAACGAACTGCGCTGAGAAAAGTATCATCGTCCATCCTGACAACTCATTTCCCGGTGCAAAAGGAAATTTATGGTTTGACGAGATTAAGCTTTTTGATGAATCAGAATACGAACCAGAATATTACAAGAACTCGGTAAAGATTGCTTTTTCTGCTCTTTTAAGTCTGGAGATTCCACCAGAAGAGATTGCTACTAATATTTCCGCAATAGATGGTAGGATGAAACTGCAAAAGGTAAAAGGACGGTTCTTGATTGACAACTCCAATTCCGGTACAAAATTGACGTTCCTCGCTGAGATAACGAAGATGGCAAAGCGAGTATTGGCATCAGCATCAGCATCAGTGCCAGAAAAGAAGATTCTGATCGTTGGAGAAGAGTCAGAATATATCTGTGAAGGTATAGACTTAGACGAACTGAAAAGAGTAGTTAAAGAGGAAGTAGATGAGTTCTTTGAGATATTCATCGTGGGTGATAAGTTTAAAGACAAGATAGAGGGTAAGAACGTGCTGTTTTTTGCTACTCTTGATACCGCTCTGGAGAGAGCGATCAAAGACTCGGAAGAGGGTTCTGTGATTATATCGAATGTAAAGACATGGCGGTGACGGTGAGAGTAAGTGAAGTCTGTGAGAATGCGATTGGTGGTAGGGATAACAGGAGCAAGCGGCGCTATTTATGCGCAACGGCTATTAGAGCTACTGAAGGATAAGCGCGTAGCAGTTGACCTGCTCATCACAGCACCCGCGGAATACACAATAAAATATGAATTAGGGATTTCCAGTGCAGAATTGGTCTCTCTCGCTACTACCTCCTGGGACATCACTGATATAACAGCAGATATTGCCAGCGGATCACAATCGCAGTTAAGAGACGGTATGGTGATACTTCCCTGCACTATGGATGCGGTTGCGAAGATGGCTCATGGAATATCTGATGATCTGCTCTTACGCTGTTTTGATGTGATGTTGAAAGAGAACCGGAAGATAGTCGTTGTTCCCAGAGAGACACCGTTACACGAGACGCACCTTGAGAATTTGCTCAGGCTAAAGAGACTCGGTGTAACGGTCATACCGCCAATGACTGCATTTTATCACAAACCTGCATCTATACTCGATTTAGTTGATTTTATTATAGCAAAAATCCTCGACCAATTTGATATACCGCATACACTGATCGAGCGCTGGAAGAAGTTATGATGAGCAAAAGAGCAGAGAATCTGGTATTTCTCAAATTAGGCGGTTCTCTTATTACAGAGAAGAACGCACTACAGACGATAAACTATCGGGCACTGAGAGAGATAGTAAAAGAGCTAAAAGAATCGATCGATCGCGATTCAGGTCTGCAGTTATTGATCGGGCATGGCAGCGGGTCTTTCGCGCATCCTATCGCAAATTCTTTCAATACCGCAGATGGATTTATCGATGATACGAGCAGGCGCGGGTTCTCATTGTGTCAAAATGCGGCATCTACATTGAATAAAATTCTCGTAGATATGATGGTAGATTACGCGATTGATGCGGTATCGGTCCAACCGTCAGCATGCTGTATAGCTGCGGATGGCAGAATAACTGATTTTTTTATCAAACCGATAGAATTAGCGCTAGAAAACCGGCTCATTCCTGTTATCTTCGGTGACTGCGTATTTGATACGGTAAAGGGCTGTTCAATAGTATCTACGGAACAAATCTTCTCTTATCTATGCCGCTGCGGTTCTATACAGCTACAGCCATCACGAATTCTGATTCTTGGATTGGTGCGTGGTGTCTATACTGCGGATCCGCAAAAGGATTCGGAAGCGAAGTTCATTCCCACGATCGATCCAGAAAAGTTCGCCTCTATTGAGTCTTACCTCG
>JACGMN010000097.1 GCA_014061035.1 Candidatus Methanophagales archaeon
CGGCTTGAGAGCTGATTTCATCACCAGATCAACTTTTGTTCCTAATAAATCTGACAAATATTCTTCAAGCTCAACAAATTTTATTAGATCCATCTCGGCTTTTGGATAAAATTCGATTAGAATATCAATATCACTGCTTTTTTTATCTTCATCCCTTACATAAGAGCCAAATATCCCAATTTCCTTAACACCAAATCTTTTCTTAAGCTCTTTTTCATACTTTTTAAGAACAGCCTTTATTTCATCAAGTGATTTATCTGATATCATATTTACACCTTGTTTTGTGATTCTATCTGAAAAGTTAACACAGAAGACAGAAATCAGAGAATAGAAAACAGAATTCTGACTTCTGTTCTCTGACTTCTGACATGTATCTTGTATCTTGTATCCTGTATCTTCATCGTACCTATACAAATACCTAACTTCCACATCACCCCTCAATCCTGAATTCCTCTCCAAACAGTGCCTCCAATCTCGCTACGCAATCGTCAACCGCTATCCTCTCTTGCTCTCCGGTCTTAAGGTCTCTTAATGTCACCTTCCCCTGTCCCAACTCGTCCTTACCAATGAGCACAGCAAACAAATCCCCGCGAGCATTTGCAGACTTGAGCTGAGCGCTCAAACTCCTGTTCATCAAATCTATCTGCGTTGGCGTCTGCTTATGCAGAGAATCCCTTAGCATAGACGTTATTCTTACCGCCTCCCTCATAACCTCTTGAGCCTGGTCCCTCTCTCCAGCTCCAGCCCCAGCTCCCGCTCCCGCTCGTACCGATACTGGTACTGGTATAACCGTTACTCCCCTTCTCTTCAGACTGTTCTCTTCTACACTGAATATCTCCACCAACCGGTCAAAACCAAAAGCAAACCCGGCAGTCGGGATTTCTTCGCCACCGAGCAGAGCAGCCAGCCGGTAAGAACCACCACCGCAGATCTGATTCTGTGCACCTAACGCCCCCCCTATTTCGTATATCTCAAATACCAATCCCGTATAATAATTCAACCCTCGTGCTATGCCTAAGTTTAACGTATAATCAACATTATAATAATCAAGAATCTTCTGCACCGTCTCCAGCTCCTTCACTACATCGGCACCACCATCAATCAGGTTACGATCCTTAGCTGCTCTAAGAACATTCTTCCCCTTCAATTCGAGTAAAGCGAGCACATCGTCTCTCGATTCACTCTCCACCCCTATCCCGTCCATAAACTCGACCACTTCCTCCTGTTCTCCCTTGTCTATCAGCCGCATAACAGTATTTATCTCTTCTGCATCGAGATTCGCAGCTCGCAATCGCTCCCGCATTAGACCTACATGCCCGACCTGCAGCTCTGCTTTAACACCCAACGCCTTCAGGATACTAAAAGCGAGTGCAATGAGTTCTGCCTGCGCCTCCGGACTGTCCGAGCCTATTATCTCAGTACCAAACTGCCAGAACTCTCTATACCGCGCCTTCTGCGGCTCCTCGTACCTGAAACAATTGCCGAAATAATAAACCTTCGTTGGTCTCGGCACCATCTTCAGTTCGTTAACATACATCCTTATCACCGGAGCAGTCAATTCCGGTCTCAACGCTAAATGCCGTCCGCCCTTATCCCTGAACTCATACATCTCCTTCAATATTGCCTCACCAGATTTCAATGTGAATAGTTCAGAGCGCTCAAACGTTGGCGTGCATATCTCTTCATAACCCCACCGTTCAGCGATCTCTCGCATCCGCTCCTCCATTATCCGCCTCTTTCTCATCTCCACCGGCAGAAAATCCCTCGTCCCTCGTGCTCTATCTACACCCTTCCCACCCTTCACGATTGTTCGCCTCACACTCCTTATATTTATATTTATATTCCTATTCCCATTCATATTTCTTCTGTATCTTCAAACCGTTCACTTTTCATCTGTCTAACCTCGAACCCTAAACCGTGAACCGTGAACTGTGAACCATGAACCCCTGAACCCCTGAAAATGACCCCTTTAGGCCTGCTCATTCATGGACCAGAAGTGATAGACGACGGTGAAGCAGAGGAAGCGATCGAGACGTTGAAGGAAGCAGGCTTTGCGGTAGAAGTTGCTTTAGCCGGTATATCCGGTAAAACCGCGGTTATCGACGCTGGCATGCAGCACATAATAGATATAAGCAAGGATAGGAGACCATCTGAAACGATCGACTATTTCTTAAACCGAGGAATAGATTTTATCGTTTTAATAAACCATGCGAAGACCGAAGATAGTGGTATTGCACTTGCTCAAGGCATATTACGGAATTTCTTGCTGAAAAGAGGTCTGCCTCTGCCACTAAAAGAGACTCTGACATTTTCATTTCTCCAATTAGAATACAGCAGCAGGATAATTATCCGGTGGTTTGTAAAGCACGGTGATGATGAGATATACGGCAAGATAATAGGCGTTTTCAATGAGCTTATAGAAAAAGTACCGGCGAAGCAGAAGCTTGAATTTGAATCACGATGCAGAAAAGAACGAGATTTCGTCTACAGAGAACTAAAGTGCGTACAACCTGGAGAGAAGATCGTTGTAGACGGTGTTGTTGTTGGCACAGTCTCGGACGAAACCAAAAATAATAGTGTTACGCTCGTTGCAAAAGAAGGAAACCTTTTAAGGATCGTTGGTGGTGTAATGATAAAACATAACCTTGAGAAATTACCGCCTCTGGATCTGGAGAAAGAAATGATAAAAACTGCCCGTGTGATCCGGCGGACGGAACCGGGGAGGCGGGTTGAACGAGCGGAGATGCTGTATCCCGATACGACGGGAAAAAAGAAGATAGCATGTCTTTTCTACACTGTAGAGACTCTTTTTCCGGCGGTTGTGAGAGCAGATACAGATACAGATACAGATCCAGACACTGGGGTCGTAGTTGCGGTAACTATAGGAGACGATACGACAGCCATTGCCGGAGACATACTGAAAAGGCTCGGAATTCGCATGATCGGTATTACAGATGGTGATGCAGACGGGTTGATAACCGGGATAGAAACCGGGTCTTTAAATGAATACGCCAAATTTCTACCCCACAAGTCATTTATAATACGCGTGACTGCTGGAAAAGACGATCTCATCGGAGAAATGGTAAAACAGGTTATTTTCAACGGGCGCTATGAGCTCGAACTGCACGAAGACCTTGAGACAGAGTTCGCGGAATTGAAACGCCGCATACTCGCGCTGGCTAAGGATGATATTCTCGGCGTCCTGGACTCTTCAAACACTAAAATACAGATAAATACAGATAATATCACAACAGAATTCTGACCCTTGAGTTTAAATAGACTTCCACTTACCGCATCTTATGTAGCAACGCGTTTATCCCATCGCTGTGATAGCCGAGTTCGCCACCTCTTTTAACACTACGTTTAATACCTTTATGTCCTTTTCTTGGCGGATGAAGCCGGAAAACTGGTTTGATTTTATACTTCATCAAATCTCGCATCTTCTGCTCGCCGCTATACAGAGCTTGAGTAAGCGCCTTCAAAGACTCAAAATCCGTCTTATCCCTTAAATACTCTTCACTTAACTTATCTCCGCCTTCTAACCTTCCTCTCTTCTCTAACAAAGCCGCAAGCGACTCCTCAGATATCTCGCCCCACGCCACGTAATCCTTAACTTTTTGTAACATTCCTTTGTAATATGCGTTCTCTTCTACGACTACACAGTGGTTTACACGATGTAACCGAAGAAGTTCTAACGTATACTTTATCGCAGGCTTTAGGTCTGCACTGCCCCTGAGTCTTATGATTGCGTACATTTTATTAAAGATATCTTCTGTAAAGCGTTAAATGTTGCAAATGCCTGGTTAAATGTTGTTCTGGTTTGTCCCTTACTCTGAGCCCATATATCCTTAACGCCAGAGAAGGCTAAGACACGCTTCGGGATGTCCCCGGCAGCAAGACCAATACCTTTAGGAGCGGGTTTTAACGTTATCTCCACGCTACCAGATTTCCCTATTACTCTAAACGGAAGCGAATGTGTTCCTTCGCAGTTGCATTCCCATGAGCCACAACCCCGCTTAATATGTGTCAGACCCACTTTAGCATCTCTTACCGCCTTTTCAATCCCTGTACGGACCAGTGCGTCCTTACCCAACCCTATACCTATATAACCGTCCTTATTACCGACAATAACACAAACTCTAAACTTTACACGCCGCCCAGAATCGGTCATTCTCTGAACAAGATTGATGTCCAAAACTTCCTCACTAAGTTCCGGAAGGAGAACGTCTACAATTTGATGTTCTCGTAAAGGATATTTGGACTGAATAGCCTCATCTAAACTTGTTATCTCTCCACTTTGCACCAGCGTCCCTAACCGTGTTAATGGCTCCCAACTATCTAAACTCCGCCGTTTCTCGTCCTCTTTGTGTCTCCCCCCCCTCAATCTGTTGTAGACACCTCCTCTATCTCTATCTCTATCTCTCTCCCTATCTCCATCTCCATCTCCTTACCACTCAATATCTTATCTTTTACGCTATTGAACATATCAACAAAAGAAGGTTTTTGTAGGAATGTAGCGATATGATCACCACAGATACGCTCGGTGGATGGGAAAACCGCCGGGTCGTGTGGGATCATCAACCCGCTATCCAGAGCGCCTTTTAAAGCAGCATAAACATTAGAAGAATGAACCGGTGTATGTAACCCTATATCAAGAATTGCATCGTCAAACCCCGCTTCTTTTACCTTTTTCCCAAATAACAGTCCTGTTAGGTAAGCGGCCGGACAGTTACATTTTCCGCCGTCATATCCAAGACTCGACAGTTCAGATGAGATAGCAGCAACAAGGGTATTATCCCCAAACTTATCTGCAGATACCAATTGCATTCTGATGTATCTGTTGCTTTTTCTTACCACAACGCGGTGCTTTCTACCGAACAGCAACCTCAATCTACTCCGGTAGTCGGTCTTACCTTCTCGCCTTCTTCTAAATGGGACACGATAGGTAGGGCCACTACTTTTAGCTTTTCTCATCTATTTTATTTAGCCTCCTCTCTTATCAGTAACCTATGAGCATCTATGTAAGTGTTCAAATGTGCTATAGATCTGAAAGTTCCGCCATTCGCTTTATTATATAACTTCCTGTAGGTTGTTTTATCTATATACCCATCATCACGAAGTGTTTTTAATCTGCGGCGTAAAGCACGAATCTTAGTTATCCACTCTCTTTTTCTGTTCGAGCGGGCGCCTTTAGCGCCTTTTCTGGACCCCATACCTTTTCTTCGCCCTAATGCTTTTTGTTCTGCTACCACTCGCGCTCTGCCTCTGCTAACACCTTTTACAGGTTTCTTCGTTATTGTGCCTTCTTCAACCCGCTCACGAATATCGTCTCGTGTTATTGTTCCTGCTACATCGTCAGCCGCATTAGGGTCGATCCATACCCGTCCTTCGCCGACTTTCAGTACGTGTGCTGCTATCCTCTTCTGCTTTGCAAGATTTGCCATTGTGCTTATTTGATATTTTTTTATTGTATATAGAGTTTGTATCCTGTATCAAAATATCAACTCCTTTCTTAACTACGCCTATTCTAAGACTAACACCCTCTTTTTTTACAGCCGCAAGTGCTTCCTGTACTGACCTGTAAGCTTTTATCTCCCAACTTCTTAAAACTGCTGCATCGAGAGACGAGACAACAGACAGTCCTATGCGGTTCATTACCTTCCTTATATAGTACGCTTTATGCCCCCCGAGCACAAAATTTGTTCTGATAGCCTCTTCTGTCTCTTCAAAACTTCTGTATCTGTTCATCCACTCTTCAAAATATCTGTCACCTATCCCTTCCCGGCACTCGGCAACTAAAATCAGTTCTCCACCCTGAACTACTGCACGATAGCAATTCTCTACCGCCTTTGTCGCCTGATACAGATTGCTATCCTTCGGATATCCACCAGCACTTACGATCAGGAGATCAAATAACCCGTAGGTTTCACGACAGAACAGGTCTTTAGCTACCTCGACACCCTTACTGAATACCTGATTCACTTCCCCTGCATACGCAGCTACCACATTACCGTTCCCCGCGGCGACTATATTAAGCACAAAATCGGGCGGTGCAAACGATGCCGCTTCTAACATATCCAGATGCACGGGATTACGCTCTATATTAGCAGTTCTCGCGTGCATGTCTGTCAAGAGTAAATGATTCTTTGTTATCGTCTCTCGCGAAGATATACCTGGAAGTATACTCTTTCTTCCACCGCCGAATCCTGCATAGTAATGTAAGGTTATATCGCCAGTCAAGATTCTTATATTCGCATCAACGTAGTCTCTGTTCAACTTCACAGGTGTTCCTCTGCTTGTCGTGCCTACGTATACCATATCTTTCGCGTCACAATCAGATATTTTAACGATATATCGATTGTGATTGGAATATTTACCAAGAATCCTTCTTAAATCCTCTTCTCCTGGTGGTTCATGTGTGCCGCACGCGACCAGTAGCGTGATCTCCGCGCTATGATCTCTAAATATAGCAATCTCTTCAGTTAAGGCATCGAGCATTTTCTCTGTTGGTACATCCCTTGTGTGATCATCAACAACGATCACTATCTTTCCGTCCTTTTTCATACCCGCTATCTTCTCACGCAAGCGTTCTGTACCACAAGGGTTTTCAATCGCGTTTTTTATTACATCTCCTTTTCTTGCCGCTGCCGTGTAGATACTTCTTACACTTTCTTCCCCTCCATGGTCCTGGTCTAATACTTCAACGTCCCCTATATCCAGATCTATCTGCCCGGAACCGTAGTTGATTTCTAGTTTCACCATAGCAGATGCTCCCTCAAAAGTCTTCACCCGGTTCAATTTTCACCAGTTTAATCGCGACCCACGACCATTGACTCTTGACCCCCGAACCTTGAACCGTGAACCGTGAACCCTGAACCTTTATATAATACAAAAACAAATACTACTCACTATTTAAAGGAAAAACAAAAATGAAGAAGGAATTCAAGCAAGTATACCAGTTTAAAATTACACTGAAAGGAATTAAACCGGCGATTTGGAGGCGAATACAGGTCCCGGAAACCTATACCTTTTGGGATTTACACATAGCTATTCAAGACGCTATGGGCTGGGCAGATTCCCATCAGCATCTATTTAC
>JACGMN010000103.1 GCA_014061035.1 Candidatus Methanophagales archaeon
ACGTAGAAATAAGGCTAATCGTGGACAATAACGAGATATGCGTCAATGAGTTCGTGCAGAATGTGATAGGAAGAGCGATCGTTGGTGCCGTTTCTGCCTTGAAAGGCGTGAAAGAGGACTGGACAGAGATAGAAGTAGCAGTTAGGAGAGCGAAGGGGAAATAAATATAATATGATATCCAGGGAAGCGGTGAGCATATTTTTAAAAGGAACATTGATGGGGATAGGAAATATGGTGCCTGGTATCTCTGGCGGTACTATTGCATTAATCACTGGCATTTACGAACGGCTGGTACATTCGATAAGCAGTATAGACCTTAAATTCATCACATATTTTTTGAAGGGTGATCTCACTGAAGCGACTAAAAACGTTAAGAATATAGATTTTAACTTATTCATTCCTTTGCTTCTCGGTATCGGTTCAGCGGTTTTGCTGATAACTAACATAATATATTTTTTGTTGCAGTACTTTACTGCTATTACTTGTGCTTTCTTCTTCGGTTTAATACTTGCATCCGCTTTTTTGATATACATGAAAGAGAGTAATCTATCAGTTAAAAACATTGTTGCTTCGATTATTGGTTTCGTATCTGCTTTCTTATTCGCAGGTATGGCTACGGTACAATTCGGGCATTCGTTGTTCATCATTTTTCTTTCTGGTATTGTAGCTACATGTGCAATGATATTACCGGGAATCTCTGGCGCATTTATATTACTTTTACTGGGTCAATACGAATATATACTTTCAGTATTGAGAAATTTACAGTTATTAGAAATTTTTATATTTTGCGCCGGTGGTTTAATAGGAATTTTATCTTTTTCTAAATTTTTGAATTATATCATGAATAAATATAGAAGCATTACTATTTATTTCCTTATTGGTGTGATGCTGGGCGCATTGCGGCTTCCGTATCAGAAAATAGCTGGTAATGTTGATGTTTATGTTGATGCTATCATACCTGTTTTGATCACTGCCATGCTCGGGTTTTTTATTGTTCTGTATTTGGATTGGCATAGCAAGCGATGGGGAAAGGAAGCGAGAGATTAATAGAAATTCTTAATAGAAGATGAAATTCAAAATAAAAATCGAAGAGGATGAAGATCGAAAGCTGTTAACAGTTCCTGACCATGGACTTAAAAGAGAGCCCGGAATTTGAGAGGCGGATAGGTATCTGGTTTTACGCTACGGAAGCGGACGGAATCGGTGGTACGATAAAGACAAGACCCGCGGACTTTTTCGTACGTGAGATTACCGGCAGAGTAGAGCAAGAAGAAGGGAAATACCTGATTGCGGAACTGACGAAGGAAAATTGGGATATGCACAATGTGATACGTGAGATTTCTCGCCAGTTACGTGTGAGCAGGAACCGGATCGGGTTCGCGGGCACTAAAGACAAATTTGCGGTAACAAGGCAGAAGATAAGCATCTGGGATATTACGGAGACTGAGCTGGAACAAGTGAAGATCGCGGATGTCTCGTTAAAACCAATCGGGCGCTCGAATAAGGCGGTTTCCCTGGGCGACCTTTACGGAAACGAGTTTGAGATTATTATCCGGGATATAAAAGGTAGAAAAGAAGCGATTAAAGAGAAGATCGATGCGATAACAGGCGAAATAGAGACGCTTGGCGGAGTACCTAATTTCTTCGGACCTCAGCGGTTCGGCATCAGCCGCCCGATCACGCACATCGTGGGAAAACACTTGATAAATGGTGAGATAGAGAAAGCAGTGATCTCGTACATCTCCGATATCTTCGATGGTGAAAGTGAAGAGGCAAAAAAGGCGAGGCAGTTATGCAAGAATTGTGGAGGAGCGGGTGATGGTACAGGTGAGGGTGCAGGTGTGGATGACATGAACTGGAACTTGAAAGAGTGCTTGAAACAAATGCCAGTCTTCTTACGATACGAGCGAGCAATGCTGAATGAGCTTATAAAGAGAAAAAGCAGTAACGAAGAACTGAGTGAGGCAGATTTCATTTCTGCTTTTTTCGTACTTCCAAAGAATTTGCAGAAACTCTTCGTTCACGCGTACCAGGCGTATCTTTTTAATCTCATCTTGAGTCAGCGTATGAAACAAGATCACGAGCAAGAGCAAGATCAAGAGCAGAAGATGCAATTGAACGAGGCGGTAGTAGGCGATATTGTTTGTTTTCAGAATAAGCGTGGAGTTGTAGATACAGATAAGGTAGCGCGAGTATCCGCGGATAATTTGGATGGGGTGAACCGGCTGATAAAGCGTGGTAGGGCTTTTGTCACTGCCCCTATCTTCGGCTATGAGACTGAGTTTGCAGATGGTGCGGTAGGTGAGATAGAGCGGAGAGTTCTCGACGATGAAGGGATAGAAATAAAATCGTTTTACAACGAAAAAATCCCGGAAATAAGCTCTAAAGGCACAAGAAGACCGGTATTAGTACCAGTAAAGTTTGAGTTCAATGCCAATGCCAGTGCCAATGCCACTATCAGCGCCGAGGTCAGTGAGGATGAGCTCAATCCTGGACGGTTCAAAGCGAAATTACAGTTCTTCCTGCCGAAAGGCTCGTATGCTACTGTTCTACTCCGAGAATATACAAGAACTAAGCGAAAAGAGTTGCAAATGCCGTTCTCACCTGCTTCTCTGTCTCTTGCCACGTACCTTCGTTCGTTATAACAATATCAGCAAATCTCAACTTCTCCTTCAGAGGCATCTGCAATCTAATCATCTTCTCTGCATCAGCCCTCGTTATCTCTTCCCGTTCCATCACACGTCTTATCTGTATCTCTTCGCTGGCATAAACAATAATTACTTTATCAAATTCAGACTGCATACCTGTCTCTATTAAGAGTGGGACAGAAACAACCACGAGCGCAGTCTGCTCTGATTCAATCTTCTTTATCGCATCTATCCGTTCTACGCACTTCCGTCTTACTTCCGGATGTATTATCTCCTCTAAGATCGCACGTTTCCGGGCATCGCCGAAGACAATCCTACGGAGCTTCTTCCGGTCTATCTCTAAGTCTCGCTTCACTATATCTGTATCTGTATCTGTATCGCTACCGAAGAGACGCACGACCTCCCACCACGCTTTCGAACAGGGTATGACCGCCTCCCGGCTGAGCAGATCACAGTCTATTGTGTAAGCACCGAGATTCATAAACATCTGTAAGACGAGGCTCTTCCCACTTGCTACTCCTCCTGACAAGCCCACGGTAATGATATTGCTACACACCATCGTTTTTAGCTTCTCCCTATTTCCAGCAGTTTTGCTACCGAATAAGCGGGGAACGTAGCTGAGATATTCTTTCCATAGATGGAAGAAAGCGATATGAAGCGATCGTTCACGTTCAGATTGAGCGATTCCGTAGCTTCTTTTGCGATGAAATCTCCTATTCCCGCTGATACTATCATTCCCACGCCATACTTCTCTCTCAATCGCCTTATCGAATTACTTAACTCGTCTACCTGTACTCTCTTTACCTGCTCTGCAATGCTGATAGCGCCGTCCTCGCCTATTTCTTCAAGATCACTGCAGACTACCCGGGATAGTCTACGCATCGCACTTACTTTGCTCTTCTCCGCCGCTGCATCATCCCTCAGACCTGCAAAAGCATAACTGTTAGGGCTCTCACAACTGTATTCCTCCTCTGTTATGTATCCTAAAACGAGGTAAGCGTCTGCAGTTATTGCGAACAGCTCTGAGGAGACAGAAAGACAGGGAGAGCATTCCGCTTCTTGTTCTTGCTTTTGCTTACTAACAATAACTTTTCTCAATAGCGCTGCAATATTTGTCCGTAATATCCCGGAATAGATTAGCTCGCCTGATTCGAGCCGTTCAAAGTCTGTCTTTGAGGCTTTTATCTCCCCTTCGACTATCGGAATCACATCTGTTGTGGTGCTACCGACGTCAACAAATATCGCATCTTTGTAATGCTCAGCGATGAAAGTCGCGGAGGCAAGCCAGTTCGTCGATGCAAACGAAGATGGGGCTTTATCTACCTCGCAACCATCTTTGAATGTGCCGCTCGTATCAAAAAATTGTGGTGCTTCAAATATAGAGGATACCATATCTTTTATCTCTAAAACACCGTCTCTTTTCGTCTCAAAGCAGTCACTGAGTTCCCCGGTCATCACCACTCCGACCGCTTCTATCTCGCTGCCGAACTTCTGTTTCACTTCTGCGAGTACAGCGTAGAGAGTATCTTTATTCTGCCATAACGGTGCGTACAGTGAATCGACTAATCTGTTCGACGTGGCTATTTTTGTGTTTGCACCACCTACATCTATACCTACGAACATGAGACAGTTGATATAGTTAGTTAGTCAATAAAAAACCATTTAATTTCATCCTTAAACTTTTCAGTCTCAAAATCTCTGGCTACCTTCCCCTGATAGTTCCATACTTGCTCATTCTTCTCTCGATCCCACGTCACTTCGTAAATGTATTCGACGAGTACATCGAAAGACGAATCCATCGAGACGAGAGACGTTTTCACCATCCTGAGCAGAGCTACGAGTTAGGATGGGAACGGGAACGGCAAAGACTCAGGAGATCAATGGATGTTATCAATTTCATCAAGTACCTTTGTTACAGCGAGGATGATATCTACAAGACCTTCAGGATGGAAAAGTTAAAGAATTCTTAAATCAGATCTTCTAACGGAAAGACTCATAGAATCATCAATAGGGAAAGATGTGATAAAAATGGTTGGAAGTAAAAATATGAGCGATAGCGGAAAAAGCAGGAAAGGGGAGATTAATCAGAATGAGGAGAAAGAGCTGAGTAAGGAAGAGCTGAGTAAAGAAGAGCTGAGTAAGGATATACCGGAACCGGAGGAGATAGAGGATACCGCGACGATTCTGGAAGAGGAGCAGGAGCAGGAAGCTAAGGCTAAGCTGAAAGAATTAGAGGAATTATTAGCGGAGAAAGAAGCCGAATATCAGAACGCGTTAAAATATCAGATGGCAGAATTCGAGAACTACAAACGCAGAACAGAGAAAGAGAAGCGAGAGTTTGCTGACAGCCGCCTCGAATACTTTATAAAGGATCTACTGCCGATCAAGGACGGTTTAGAGGTCGCAATTGAGCATACGCATACGCATACGCCTGTGCTTGCAGAGGAGAAGACCAATTCTGAGGGGCTGGTGAGGGGGTTGGAGATTACAGTGAAGCAGATCAATGAACTTTTAGAACGCGAAGGTCTTGAGGAGATAAAAGCGATTGGTGAGCCCTTCGATCCGTTCAGACACGAAATTATTGCAAAAGAGAAGGCAAAAGACGAAGAGCATCCGAAGAACACGGTCATAGATGTGATGAGAAAAGGCTATTTGTTCCGTGGACAGGTCATCAGGCCTGCGATGGTGAAGATAGCGATAGATGAAAATAACGCAGAATAAATGAGAAATTATGAAAGCGTTAAATTTAAAGATAGAGGATATAGATGCGAATTACGGAGAAGTGAAGATACTGGAAGGTATAAATTTTAACGCGGCAGGAGGCGAGCTTTTAGGTATCCTCGGTCCAAACGGGTCGGGAAAGACAACGTTACTGCGAATAATTACGCGTATCTTGAAGCCGCTTACCGGAACAATCCTATTAGATGATAGAGAAGTGATGGAGATGAAGGCGAAGGAGTTTTCACGGAATTTCGCGGCTGTACCTCAAGATACGACCATACATTTTGAGTTCTCTGCTCTGGACATTGTGCTTATGGGTAGGAATCCGCACCTGGGGCGGTTAGAGCTGGAAAGTGAGAAGGATATTGAGATAGCGAGAAGATGCATGGAGCTTACCGACTGCGGGCATCTGGCTGAACGACCGGTTACTGAGTTGAGTGGCGGGGAACGGCAGCTTGTGGTAATTGCGCGAGCACTGACGCAACAACCGAAGGTTTTACTGCTTGATGAGCCAACGTCCCATCTTGATATAAATTATCAAATAGAGATAATGGAGCTGCTCAAGCACTTGACCGTGAATGAAGGATTGATCGTCATTGCAGTTATCCATGACCTCAATTTATCTGCACAGTACTGCGATCGGTTATTGTTGTTATGCGACCGGAAGATCATCGCGATGGGCGCTCAAGACGAGGTATTAACAGCCACGAATATAAAAACCGCTTTTGGTGCAGACGTCCTTGTTGAACGGCATGCCTTAACGAACCAGTCTTATATATTACCGGTACAGCGATCCAGTTGATTTTATAAATTTCTCTATCACCGGTCTTATTTCCTCGCTGTACCATCCCTTTTCTATATATCTCGAGTATATCGGTAACCGTTCTCGCAACTCAAATGGTGCAATTTTACTTGCGAGTTCCCTCTCACGTGGCCACGGCGATTCGGGATTGATATAATCTATCGTTAGCTCTGATATTCCGCCAAGGTCTGATGCGCCAAGTTCTATCAACTCTTTCGGCGAGGTCAAATTTGGCGGAACCTGTATCGCTATCTCATCGTGCAATATTCTTCTCGCTATACGGACAGTCTCTTTCATCTCCTCAAACCCGGGTTGCTCTACCTCACACATCGTCGTTGACTGCTTAGGGACGAACGGTTGAATAATAACCTCCTGTATATGCTCATATTGCTCGTGCAGCGATTCTATAGCGTCCAAAGAGCGTATACGATCCTCTTTATCCTCTCCTATACCCACCAATATCCCGGTCGTGAAAGGTATCTCAAGTTTACCCGCCTCTTCTATCATCTGCACTCGAAGAAAAGGGTCTTTGCCCGGCGATCTCTTATGTGCTTCAAGCCTGAGCCCTGCTGTCGTCTCGAGCATCAAACCCATAGAGGCGTTAACGTCACGCAATTCCATGAGCTCATCTCTACTCAATAGACCTAAATTGCAGTGTGGCAATAGCCCATGCTTTATCGCAAGTCTGCAGAGCTCTTTTGTGTAGCGAACGAGCGAGAAAGACTGAGCACCAGAGAGACTGAGACGCGTCTTGAAGAAGGATGCTAAATCCGTGTACGCGAGTTCCGGCTTCTCACCTGCGGAAAAAAGAGCTTCGGTTGCCGCTCCTTTGTTCTGCAGAACGTTTAAAACTTCTTGCTTACTTATAACGTACGCATCTTCGCAACTACGAGCTCTAAAGGCACAGTATCCGCATTCGTTACGGCATACGTTCGTCACCGGGATGAAGATGTTTCTGGAGAAAGTTATATAAACCATAACTTATAGATGTTATTTATAGATATACTGGAAGAACGCTATAAAAATGAAGCTCTTTGAGAAGGTTAGGAGCTCTGTGAAGAAGAAGTTGACCAGAGCGCAGAAGGATAATGTCCTTGTTACAGCGATTCATCATATTATGGTCGATGACATCATGGACGAGATCTTTGATGTTGATGCCGGTGAGATAAAGTACCATCTGGTCTTAGATATGGACGAGTTTGTTGATGACGGTTTGAACCTGATAAATGAGGATGAACTGGTGAGAATCGTCAGCGATTATAGTCAGCGATTATATTCATAAAATAGAGGATAGGGCTGGAATAGAATGAAGATAATACCCGGGGTTTCTACGCAGGTTCTGGCCGCGAGGATTGCAACAGAACTGGGTGGTAAAGTCTCCTTATGCGAGTTCAAGAGGTTCCCCGATGGCGAGTTATACACGCGAGTCGTAGACGACGTGAAAGATGAAGAAGTAACGATCGTGCAAAGCCTTATAGCGGATTCTGGCATGATAGACCTGCTACAATTGATAGATGCAGTAGAGGAAGCACATAAAACAACAGTGATCATCCCTTATTTAGGGTATGCACGGCAGGATAAGAGGTTTAAACCCGGTGAAGCGATAAGTTCACGGGCAATTGCACGCGGCATAAGCTTCGCGGGCATCGTCGATAGAATTTACATAGTAAACGTGCATAATCATGCAGTATTGCGATATTTTGATGTAGAAGCAAATAACCTGGACGCGGCACCTTTAATTGGTGACTATATAGCGCAAAAGGAGATTGAAGAGCCGGTGATAATCGGACCGGACGAAGGTGCGAGAGAGTTAGCAAAAGCAGTTGCTGTGCATCACGGCTTCGATTACGATGTGCTGGAGAAGAAACGGATAAGTGGTGATGAGGTGCGTATAACGCCAAAAGAGGTATGTGTAGCAGGTAAGAATGTTGTCATCGTAGACGACATTATCTCTACTGGCGGGACGATAGCAGAAGCGGCTTCTATGATCAAGGCACACGGTGCTAATGATATTTATGTCGCTTGCATCCACGGCTTATTTATGCAGAATGCAACGATACGAATACTCAATGCAGGCGTTGAAGAAATAATCGCAACTGATACAATACAATCAATCTTCAGTGAAATAAGCGTAGCAAAGCTGATTGCAGAAGAATTGACCAGGTGAAGAGCGTGAAAATTTTTTATTGTATATAAAGTATAACTGCCTTCTATTTAGTAGAGACTGATTGCAGATTAAGAATAGGGCGATTGCTCGCCCATTCTCATCTCAGAACGGTACATGAAAGTTTCCCTTCAATACCGCTCAAGCATTTCTTGCCTGCGCGTTGCGCGCAAGCAGGCATAACCCTTTCTGTATCGGGCAGCAGTTTGTTTCTGTGGCATCCATTCCCTATAACGTCGTGCCAGCCGTTATGTTATGGTCTGATTCCGTACCTTTTGGTTTAATTGCAGGAATATTTTTGTTTGGTTTATTATCACAAAAGATAGTTGGGCTTAGCATAGGGGTAAGTGTTTTGGCCTTTTCTATCATTCTCTATTTCTTGAATTTCATAAATCCTGAGAAGTTGAAAAGGATTATGCTCATTATAACTCTTTTCGCGGGGACCCTTGCGATTTGGAATTTCTTACCGTAAGATTTTATTCAACTGCTTTAGCAGCAATGTTCAGGATATTTTTGAGAACTTTAAAATTAAAGAGCGTATCAGAGAATTGGCTAAGGCTGATCTTTTATTTCGGCTAATTAAAAAATTCTCCGAATCAAAAGTAATGACCGGGTTAATTTTTATTGAGAATGGCGAGAAACTAAAACAGAGGAATATTATCAAGACCGTGTATGACCCTGCCTGTGATACAGGGAGCATGCTCACAAGTTGTGAAGATTTTATCATGGGTATAAATTCGATTTTATCATTTCTAATCCGCCTTACGGGCGAAAATGGGAGCAAGATGCAGATGCAGTAAAAGACGAAGCTGAAAGAGGGTTTGGAGGAAGGTTTGGGGCAGGACTACCGCGGATAAATGACGAGCAGTTGTTATTCTTACACCACATGATTTCTAAGATGAAATTAAAGG
>JACGMN010000110.1 GCA_014061035.1 Candidatus Methanophagales archaeon
ACGTTTGCTACAGTTGCAGATAATGCGATGATACGTGCCGCAGGATTGAAACTCATGAACCGTGCCATTGCACCTTCCAATCGCGGACCTCTCTTATCATCGCCTATCACATGAACCTCGTCTACAACCACTACTGAAACAGTTCTTAACCAGGCAGGCTTCAACCGTGTGAGCGAATCCAGCTTTTCTAAAGTGAGAATTATAATGTCGTATCGCTCAAGGTACCGTGAAGAGCTTTCATAATCGCCCGTTGATATGCCGACCTTTGCGATTGCACCTGCACCTGCACCTGCACTATTGCTGTAGTCATATTTATCGCGGAAATTCAGATATTTCTCGTACGCAAGCGCATTCAGAGGCACGAGATAGAGGCATTTTCCGGAATCTCGCACGATCGAGCTTACCATCACTAATTCTGCTAATAGCGTCTTTCCACTTGCCGTTGGTGACGCTATAAGAAAATTTTGATTACTATCGAGCAAGCCAGCTTTTACCGCCTCTTCCTGTGGCGGATACAGCTCTAAGTCTGGGTCTAAGTCCATAGTGCTATTGTCGAAAATATGCTCAGGCTTCTGCTCTGTTCCAATGTTTATGTCGCGTAGGCGCATTTTTACAAGTTCATTCAAGATATTTGTTTGTAAAATAAAAGAGAATAAAGGTGAAAAGGTGAAAATGTTGAAGCATACAGAAGATTACATCCTCTCCACGGAAGTAGACCGGTGGCTCTTTCATGCAGACATTCTTGTTGACAAGGCGCATGTAGTGATGCTAAAAGAACAAGGAATAATAAAAAAAGATGCGGCAGCAGCTATTCTGAACTGTTTAACAAGCTTAGAAGAGCGGAGTGCGGATTTTATCGAAGATGAACTTCCCGGATACGAGGACGTACACACGGCGATCGAATCGGTCGTGATACAGGAGATAGGTGAGGACGTAGGCGGACGGATGCACACGGGGCGGTCGCGGAATGATGAAGTTGCAACGTGCATACGGATAGCGCTCCGTACCGAGCTATTTGAGCTGTTGCGAGCGGTGAATGGATTGAGAAGAGCGTTATTAGAAAAAGCTAGGGAGCATCTTGATACTATAATGCCCGGCTATACGCATCTGCAGCATGCACAAGCAACTACCTTTGCTCATCATCTGTTAGCTTATACTGATGCGCTCGCGCGCGATTTCTCACGGCTTATAATCGCATACGAGCATACAAACGTGAGTCCTCTGGGTGCCGCCGCCTTCGCTTCGACCGGTTTTCCGATAGACCGCGATCGGACAGCGAGCCTTCTCGGTTTTGACGCTGTGCTCGAACATTCGATGGATGCAGTATCTACGCGTGATTTCATCATCGAAGCTATAGCATCCTTCTCTAATCTGATGATCAATATAAGCAGACTTGCGGAAGAGTTCATATTGTGGAGTACTTCTGAGTTCGATTTCATTACGATCGATGCAGACTATGTAACCGGAAGCTCGATAATGCCACAGAAACGGAATCCCGACTATGCGGAGCTTGTGAGGGCGAGGACCGGCACTGTTTATGGTTGCCTGATGAGCGGGCTTTCAATATGTAAAGCGCTGCCATACTCCTACAATCGCGATTTACAAGAGGTAACGCCGCATCTGTTGCGAGCCGTGAGGACAACGACAGCGTCGGTAACCGTGATGAAAGGTATGGTAGAAGGACTGGAAGTGAAGCTGGAGAAGATGGAGAAGCAGGCTCCAGTTGGGTTCACTGCCGCAACTGAGCTGGCTGATACAATTGTTCGCGAGACCTGTATATCGTTCAGAACGGCGCATAAAATCGTTTCGGCACTGGCATCGAGTTTACGCGACGAAGATTGGGACTGGGACAGGGACTGGGACTCTCAGCGAATAGATGAGCTCACCTTGAAGATTACTGGTACTGGGCAAAAGCTGAGCGATACCGCAACAGGGCGCGAGCTCAATCTCAATGAGAAGAGTGTGAAAGAAGCTCTGAAGATCGCTTCAAACATCCAGAAGCGGAATGTAAAGGGCGGTCCCGCAAAGAAGGAAGTCAAAAGGATGATGCAGCAGAGAGAAAAAAATCTGGCGACTGATGAAAAAACGCGGTTAGAGAAGGAGGAGTATGTAAAAAAGAGCTTTGATCTCCTGGAACGCGAGGTGCAGAGAAAGAAGAGAATTGTAAAATTGATAAAAATGAACCGCTAAAGAATCACATCTTCTTGTAGTTTAACCGTGTTGATCCTTATCATCTGCGTTAATCTGCGTCCCTAATTTATTTAAGAATAACCGCATCAACTCCTGAGTTCGTGCATCCAGGACGCCTAACTCGCTCTTCCGTGCCGACTGTTCATCAAAACCAAAACTAAAATCCGAACCGGCTGCCTTCTTCTCTTCAATTTGCGTTCGCGCATACGAATCTGAATTTGAATCATAGATCGCAAAAGGCACAGGTTCTTTCGTATGCGTTCCAACCGAGACCGGCGTGTAGTGATCTGGCAGGACTAATATCCGATATCCGCCATTAGCATTAGCATTAGCATTAGCATTAGCATTAGCATCAGCATTAGCATCACCATCAGCAAATTTCGCCTCTAACCCTTCCAGCATTGTGCCCACCACCAGCTCATCGAAATCCTCTATCGTTCTCACCTTCAGGTCTATGTCCCGGAGATGCCCTGCCTCATCTGGCGCTTCTACGTGAACCAGAACGAAATCCTTCTGCTCCAGAGAGCGTAGTGCATATTCTGCCATGGCTTTATAATCTGTATCAAAATATCCGGTAGCACCAGGCACGTCTATCGCGTCAAGACCCACGCACCTTCCTATTCCTTTTACAAGGTCAACATCAGAGATCACCGAGCCCTGGCATTGTACGCCATACAGCCTGGTAAACGGCGGCATTACCGGCTTCTTACCACCACTCCAGAGCCATACCATATTCGCTTTATTTTTGTTACACGTTCTTCGCCGCGTATTGATCCCATGCCTGTCCAGCACGTCCTTTGAGGAAAGCATGAGCTCTCTCAAGATCGCCTCTGTCGGGAGATAATTCTCTATGCGTCTGCCAACTATATCGTGAGGTGGCGCACTCCCGATCTCTCCGTCCGTCCAAAAACTGGACTCCTTTTCCTCAGATAGAGAATTATGCCGGTACCGGATAACCAGAATATTTCGATAACCAATGCCAGCATAGAAGGTAAGTTCACATTCACATCCTTGCTTTACGCAGTTACCGCCAAATTCTTTATTGAGTTCGTCTATCAAACCTTTCGCTTCTTCGGTTGTTATATGTCCACCAGTAAAATCTTCTAATTTCCCTTCGTTCTCGGTTATAAGATTACATCTGAACGCAAAATCCCGGTCTCTAAGTGGTATGCGCGCCGCCATCGCTTCTAATGGACCCCTGCCAGTATGATATTTTGCAGGGTCGTAGCCGAGGATAGAGAGAATAGCAATATCGCTTCCCGCAGTCATTCCCGGAGGTATTGTCCTTGCCAAACCGCAGAGGCCGTTAATAGCGATGAAATCGAGATTCCGCGTGTGCGCGATCTGTAGTGCCGTTCTGTTACCGCGTTCCGGAATAGGATAATCTGCCATCCCGTCCCCTATTAAAATCACATACTTCATTTTATTATACTACAAGTCTTATAAACGATAATGTTCATAATCGTAAATGTTGATGATAGATGGATAGAGATATACCGCTAAGGGATGTAATGGTACAGGAGGTCGTAACGGGGAATAGAGACCTGACGGTGCTGGAAGCTGCGAAGTTGATGAGAAAACACAGGGTAGATAGCATCATCGTGGTTGACCAAGGAGTGCCAGTGGGGATAATTACAGAAGGGGATATAATCAGCAAAGTGGTGAGTAAGGACACAAAGCCGAGTACTGTGGAATTAGAGGAGATAATGACTACACAACTGGTAACTGCATCTCCTAACGACAGCGTATCAGAGATAGCGAGGAAAATGTCTCGAGGCAGGATAAGAAAGATACCGGTAGTTGATGAAGGTATGTTGATAGGGGTAGTTGCAGATGTAGATATACTATCGGTCTCGGCGGAGATGAACTCACTACTGGCTGAGCTGTTAGAGATAAAGATGGACCGCGGGACATTTAGCGTAGAGGGCGAAAGCGAAAGTAGCGGGCAGGGAATATGCGAGAAATGCGGTGACTTCTCACATTATCTCTCAATGAATGATGGGCTTATGGTATGTGAGAGTTGTAAAGAAGAGTTAGAAACGATGATTGTGGAATAAATGTGAAGGGGTTCACGGTTCAGGGAACAAAGCAAAACGTAGAACGTAGAACCCTGAACCCTGAACCTAAGAACCCTGAACCTAACAAGCTGAGTAGTTATGATTAATCGCGGATTCCGGCTGACGAGATGGTGAAGACTGCTTCTGCTTCCGGTAGGTTCGGTGAATCGACCAATCGAGCTATTCTTTTCTCTCCTTTTGACTTACGCAGGTATAATCTAAACGTAGCGGTATGTCCTAATACATGACCACCGATGGGGCGCGTAGGATCGCCAAAAAAGGCATCCGGTCTCGTCTGCACCTGGTTCGTTATCATTATCACTGCATTATTAAGGTCGCCGAATCGCAGAGCGTCGTGCAGATGCTTATTTATCTTCTGCTGCCGGTCAGCTAACGTGCCCCTTCCTATATATTCACTTCTGAAATGAGCAGTCGCAGAGTCTATTATCAGCAGCCGTGCGGGCTTTTCCGTCTCTTTTAACTCATCTGCAAGCTTTTCCGCTTTATCTACCAGCAATATCTGATGATTTGAATTGTACGCACGTGCAAGATGTATATTTTTAAGAACCGTTTCGTAATCCAGTCCAGCACTGTCCGCCATATCATTTATCCTTTCTGGCCTGAAGGTGTTCTCAGTATCTATTATTATAACAGAGCCATCTAATCCGCCTTTATCGACCGGTAACTGCACGTTTACTGCGAGTTGATGCGCTATCTGTGTCTTACCACTGCCGAATTCACCATAAAACTCTACTATTGCTGATGTCTCGATACCGCCGCCTAATAACGTATCCAGAGATTGAGAGCCAGTAGTGAGCTTACCGACCTCTTTTCGGCGTTCCAATATCCTATCTCCCGTCTCAAACCCGCCGATATCCGCGGCATCACGGGCAGAATTTATTATCTTCGCTGCTGTTGCTTCCCCTATCTCTGCCGCGACTACCAGCTCAGCCGGAGACGCTACCGCTACCGCGAGTAACGAATTAAAACCAGCCTCACGTAGTTTCTCTGCTGTTGCAGGTCCAACGCCAGGTAAATCCTCTAAATCCATTCTCGTTCTTCACCCTTTAATTTAGTTGATTACTATAACATGACAAGATAACAATATTTATATTTGTATAGGTGTGAGGTTTGAGGTCTCAGGTTTGAGGTCTTTGGCTTACTGGATACTCACACCTCACACCTAGGTTCTACGTTCTATGTTCTACGTTCCCTCATACCTCATACCTTCGTCGTAGCATCAGAATACAAATACCAGTGCTACTACTACCGAGCCAAAAAAAGAACCGTTTTCAACTTCTACCGAGTCCACGAGCATTTTTTTCAGGTGTATTTTTTTACCGCGAATCTTCGCCATCGTATACAACTTCTCTTCTATCCTCGCCGTCAGATATTTTTCTGAATAGTGTCCGTGATCCTCGGAAATGATGCCAAACTCTGACCAGGGCTCGGACTCGGACTCGGGCTCGGACTCTGACTTTATTTGCTCTTCACCATTCGCATCTTCTTTCACACCAGTCATCCATCCATAGCCTATACCAGCGCCAATGACCTCGCCGGATTTGCCATCTGCCCGCGAGAGCACGCAAAAGGTTATCTCTCCGGGTCTCATCGAGACGCTACTCTGTTTCACCTCGACTATACCTGCAGGAAGTATAGAGGAAACTTCGACCAGATTGCACCCGCCGATACCAGCATCACATAAAGCACGGTCAAACGCGTTAGCTTGTACTATGTCCATCCCCACACCGGAAGTAACGAAAAACGCCTTCGGTATCCTGTCTCCGCTCATTTTATTTTGTTTTTATATATACTCCACATTCCGCATATTTCATTATAAATTACCCATATGTTTAAATTTATACCGGCCGCATACCATACATAATCTTATATAGGATGTGCTCCATATCGAGTATTCATCTCAACGTTTATGCTCCTTCTTCGCTCATAGTCTGTTCCTGAAGAATGACTGCGAAGTGTTTTGATCAAACTTTCATAAAGTTTGACTAGATAGTTGCGATGGTGATGATAATGGGTCTTGCACTTATGATCTATGGCATAGCGGAGAAGAAGTTGCGCTATACTGAGGATCGTGGCAATGCAAAACAGAAGAAGAAAGATGCTGTTAGTCTATCTTATCTACTTTTTCATACGAAATTGAGAGAGAATGACGAAAAAAATGAATAGTGTCCAAAGTGCCATCTGCAATACAAATGTAAATCCGTATAACTTACCTTATTTAGCTGGTTTATAGCTGTCAGAAATTCACAAAATTGCATCTTTATAAATTCAAAGTGTGGAATGTGGGTTTAGGAGACTACATCTTAAAACCAAAAAGCTAAAAAAGCTTAATAAACATTAACAAAAAAATGCAGGACCTATTAACAGAGAAATGGGAAGATTTTCTGAAGCGATATTATTGGGACGAGATCATAGAGCTCTCGAACTCGTATCCTGAAAAGCGCAGTCTGCTTGTTAAATTCTCCGAGATAGACATCTATGACCCTAATATTACTGATATGCTATTAGACGACCCGGATGTAATACTTGAATCCGCGGCACGTGCTTTACGTGAGATTGATATTCCTACCGGCGTTACACTCGATGAAGCTAATTTCCGTGTGATCGGGCTTCCGAGAGTGGTGAAGATAAGAGATATTAGAAGCCGCGACATTGGTAAGCTTGTATGCATAGAAGGATTGGTTACAAAAGCGACAGAGGTGAGACCGAAGATAGTAGAGGCGGTATTTGAATGCCCTTTCTGCCATCGTCAATTCTCGGTTATGCAGACCGGTAGTCAGAGCCAGAACCAGAGCCAATTCAAAGAGCCTTACGAATGCCCGAAGGATGATGACGGATGTGGGCGAAAGGTACAGCGATTCACGTTACTGGTGGGTAAGTCAAAATTCGTAAATGCGCAGAAGGTACGGCTACAGGAGTCACCAGAGGAGTTAAGAGGCGGTGAATTACCGCAAGCATTGGATGTCAATCTGGAAGACGACATCTCTGGCGAAGTAACACCTGGTGATCGCGTCATTGTTATCGGTATTCTCAGATCGCACCAGCGGATAACGCAGTTCGGGAAGAAGCTATTCTTCGATATCTACCTCGATGCCAATTCGCTGGAACTCAAAGAGGGTGAGTTTGAAGAGATTATCATAACCGAAGAGGATGAACTAAAGATAATGGAGCTACGGGATCAGCCGGACGTGTATGAACGGATCATACGAAGCGTCGCACCTTCTATATACGGCAACGAAGAGATAAAAGAGGCATTGGTCCTGCAATTATTCTCCGGTGTACCGAAAGAGCTACCAGATGAGACACGTGTGAGAGGGGACATACACGTGCTACTTGTTGGCGATCCGGGAGTTGCAAAGAGCCAACTGCTCATCTACCAGGTAAATTTAGCGCCGCGTGGCTTATACACTGGCGGGAAGAGCAGTAGTGTCGCAGGACTTACTGCTGCCGCTGTCAGAGACGAGTTTGGTGAAGGGCGGTGGACGTTAGAAGCAGGTACTCTGGTACTCGCGGACAAAGGAATAGCCGCGGTCGATGAGATAGACAAGATGAAAAAGGAGGACCGTGATGCGCTACATGAGGCGATGGAGCAGCAAACTATCTCGATAGCTAAAGCTGGAATGATGGCAAGGTTAAACTCACGATGCTCTCTGTTAGCGGCTGCAAATCCTGTTGGTGGCAGGTTTAATAAATACGATCCAATCTCAAAGCAAATAAATATGCCGCCGACGCTACTCTCGCGATTCGATCTCATTTATACTTTGATCGACCGACCGGGTGCAGAGATGGACAGAAGAACTGCGGAACATATAATAGAGACGCATTATGCTGGTGAATTACTTGCCCGGCTTAAGAACAAGCGTAAGATAGGTGAAGAAGGGGAGGAGAGTTTCCGTGAGCAGATGGAGGCGATGAAGCCGGTAGTACCTGTCGAGTTATTACGGAAATACGTAGCGTGGAGTAAGCGGAATGTCTTCCCGGTGATGAGTGAGGGCGCGAAGAAGAAGTTTTTGGAGTTCTATGTCGGGCTTCGGGGGCAGAGTTACGAGGATGAGGAGGCTCCTGTTCCTATAACGGCGCGCCAGTTAGAAACCTTGATCAGGTTGGGCGAAGCGCGAGCAAGGACGCGGCTACACGATACAGTAACCGATGAAGACGCTGAACAGGTGATCAATGTCGTCACCTACTGTTTAAATCAGGTCTTTACTGACCCTGAAACTGGCAGGCTTGACGTTGACTGGATCGCCGCCGGTACGACAAAATCACGGCGGGACCGTGCAAGGTCTGTAAGGGAGATAATAAAGGGATTGGAGGATGATTACGGCGAGGAGATACCGGTAGAAGAAGTGCTTGACCTCGCGGAAGAGGAAGGGATGGAAAGAGACAAGGTGGAGGAGATAATAGACGTGATGAAACGTGATGGGATACTGTTCTCGCCCGGCAGCGGTGTGATTAAGTTCGTGCGGTAGGAGCTAAATTAACCCTCTCCGCATGCGTATAGACATTCATCCTTCCGCCTCTCACGAACCCACAGATACACAACCCTGTATGCTCCGCGAGTTCAATCGCCAAACTCGTTGTCGCACCCCGTGACGCGAGTAGCGGAATATTTGCAACTGAAGACTTCAAGACCATCTCGGATGATATTCGACCTGTACACGCTACATACGTCTTTTCAAAATCTATCTCACGCAGTAAGCCGTATCCAATCACTTTATCAAGTGCGTTATGCCTTCCTATGTCCTCTACTATGCATACGGACGCGTATTTGTCTACGCGGTTCTCGTGGTTGTTCCGTTCAAATAATCCGACCAGATGCAGACCACCTGTGAGATCGTGCACCTGAGAATGTAAAATAGATTTTACGGCAGCAATTATATGACCTGAATCGATCTTCACTGCTGAACCAGACTGTATCTGTATCTGTATCTTCGGTAATTTGGATTCGTCTAAAAACGAAGTTCCGGTGCCGCATCCACTCACAATTATCTTTCTTGCAGCCAGTACTTTTAAAGGATGCGTTATTAGCAGATTCGCGGTATTGCTATCATCCTCGACCTGCAAGGACTCTATTTCATCGATGCTTTTTATAATGCCTTCTGCGAAGAGATGCCCTATTACAAATTCTTTCTTCATCTGTGGGCTTATCATTGCCGTTACATAGTGTCTACCATTAATAGTGATAGATAGCGGCTCTTCCTTCACTACCACATCCTCCGTCTCAGTCTCAGTCTCAGTCTCAGTCTCAGACTGTTCTGAAGATTGACGCTGAGCATGAGCGGTTTGATTGAACTTCAGGCATTTGACTTTTTTTAGCATTTACACCACTGCATGCAATACTTCTTTACTTGCAATACTTCTTTACTTCTTCATATAGTTGTATGCTCCTACTCCGACTACCAATATAAGAACAACGACGACTATTGCTATTATCATTGGCATCCAGTCTATCGCCTGCTCTACTGGCGCTTCCTCTACTGGTAGTTCTATTTGTAGATCTGGTTCTGCAACAGGTAATTCTAATTCTGTAGCAAAGAGAGCAAATATTGAAAACTGTGATACTTTTGCAACTGCCGTGTTTACCTCGGGATCTATGATTGTCTCAAGTGTAGTCCATGTAGTACCATCATATATCCTGATTACAATGCCTAATTCGTTATAACCTTCCGGTATATCTGCATCATCATACTGGATTACAAGCTCAACTGGTGGTGAGAATGTTGTTCCATCAGGACCGAGATCGTATGCTGTAATCGCACCAATCTGTTCTGCGGTCGCCGGTATATATGCCATAGTGATTGGATCTAATAATGGATTACCAATTGCATCCTTTACAATTGTTCCTTCCGGAATTGTTAGTGTTAGCATTGCATCCCTGACAGTTAATACGACGGTCTTTATTACTGCTCCTGTTGCGGGATCAACCGGCACAGCAATCTCACCTTTTATTAGTTCTATGCGCGGATCAACTGGTTCTCCTGGTCTTCGCGCACTTGCCCCTGCACCTGCCCCCGGTCGAGCGGGCGGATCTTCTGCTGGTATTTGTAGTTGTACTGGTATTTGTAATTGTACTGGTATTTATATTGTCAAATCAAGATCGGAAATCAATCCTCCTCGAACGAGAACGTGTATGTTTGATCTGCAAATCCATAATCTCCATCCACTGTCGTTATTCTGAACTGTATTACTTCACCTGATTCTGGACCGGTAATAGCCACAACATATCTACCGTCCTCTGTTACACTGTATGGATTACCATATCTGACAGGTTGAATATATCCGCTTTTCTTTATTCATTCAAACTGGCGTCGTGGTAAAGCCTGCCAATGTCTCATCGTTCTCCAGGAATACCCAGTACCCCTCAGTTGGCTGCATCTGTGGCACGTCTACAGTTTGACCGCGTATAAACGTCCAACTTTCATCATTGAGTGCGGGACTTACAGCCTGTACATACCCTGTGCGACCACCGGCTGCTTCATGTATAGAAATCAATGCAGTTCTACGTCCATACCCTCAAGACTTGCAAGGCTTATCAGATTCCATCTGTAATGCAACTCTTTTGATGGTGGTGCAGATATCCCTGAATCTGGAACGATCTGACCGGTACCTTCTTCTTGTATGTTAATATACACGGCACCGCACGGTCTCAAGATATGTGCTCCATTCAACAAAACCCATTGTTGAGTTGCACCGCAGAATGTGTAAGCAACAGTCCAGTCGAGTCCAAACAGGACTTCATTTAGAGAATCTCTATTGGCGTCAAGAGTTATTGGCGTGGATATTATATTCCATCCCTGTTGCAAGTGAATCAATGGGCTGAGAGGTTCTAAATCCTCAATTCCAAGAGTATCGCGCATAATATAATATAAATCAATATTGTCGAGTGTGCCACTAACATATTCTGAATTGAGCCCGTATGCTCTAACAATAGTACCACCTGCATAATCATGCCTGCCTGCCCATGCAATTCCATACGTAAATCCACAAGGCGTTTCAAATGGTATTCCGCCTGTTCCACCAATACCATCGATTGGTCCGCCTTCTGGTACTCCGGGTCTGTCTTCAAAAAACCGAAAGTAATATATATGTAGAAATCTAATTATATATTTTATTTTGAACTATATGTTTCGGTCGTGCCTATCCACATCCTTTAATGAGTTGAAAGATTAATCTGATAAAGTCAATGTAGAGATGTAGACCAGCATAGAACATGCCAGTGATAAGACTATATTACGATGATTTGGAAGAACTAACAGGCGTGAGCATTGCGCAGATAAAGGAGCGGTTGCCGCTGTTCTGTTCAGATATAGAGCGGATAGAAGCTGATTATATGGATGTAGAATTTTTTCCGAGCAGACCAGATCTATTCAGTGTCGAGGGCGTTGCTCGTGCTCTGAAACAATTCCTGGAGATCGAACCCGGGTTGGCGCGCTACAATGTAGCGAAGTCTGGGATCGAAGTGGTAATCGATGCCTCTGTTCTGGAGGTGCGCCCATATCTTGTATGCGGATTGGTAAAAAATCTACGGCTCGATTCGCATGCGATAGAATCGCTGATGCTCTTACAAGAGCAGTTACATCGCGGATTGGGCAGGAACAGAAAGAATGTCTCGATCGGCGTGCATGACTTAGCGCGACTGAAACCGCCATTCCGGTACCTTGCCGCTGCGGACCCGAGCTTCTCCTTTGTCCCGCTTGACTACGAAGAGGAGGTCTCAATCGCAGAGATCTTAGAGAAGCATCCAAAAGGGATTGAATACCGCCATATTCTGGAGAGTAGCGAAGGCATCAATAAATATCCTTTGATTTTAGATTCCGTAGGGAACGTTCTTTCTTTCCCTCCTATTATCAATGCTGAGCTGACAAGAGTTACGGAATCAACAGATACGATATTTCTCGAAGTTACGGGCTTGAATGTGCATGTCTCGACCGCACTCAATATTATAGCAACTGCACTTGCAGAACGTGGCGGTGAGATTCAATCTGCAATGGTCAGCTCTGAAATGGAGCGGAGAGAAACACCCTCTTTAGAGCCAAAAACGATGGAAATATCTGTGAAAGAAGTCAATTCGCTCATCGGTATTGATTTAAACGCGGAAGAATGCGTGAAATGCTGTGCGCGAATGGGCCTTGGTCTTGGTCAAGCAGAAGTAAGATCTGCGGAGACGATAGCGGTGAAGATACCGGCTTACCGATATGATATACTCCACCCGTGGGACATAATAGAAGATATCGCCATCGGCTATGGATATGACCGGTTAAAGCCAGAGATTCCGAAGACGATGGTTATAGGCGAAGTCCATCCGGTAGAGGCGAAAAAAGCAGAGATACGGGCGGTAATGACTGGTTTAGGCTATTTCGAGGTCTGCACATTCACTCTGACCTCAGAGCGGAGACAGTTCGAGTTGATGAAGAGAAATAGCAGAGAAGCAGAGAAGGTAATAGTGGCATCTCCGATAAGTATGGAGCATACGATGCTTAGATGCTCAATTCTGCCGAATTTATTAGAAATCCTCGCGATTAACAAGCATCGGGACATGCCACAGCAGATCTTCGAAGTCGGACCGGTAGTATTATCGTCAATGCAGAACCTTAAAGAGCGCTACATGCTCGCCGCTGTCTCAACACATGCACAGGCGAACTTCGCAGAAGTTAAATCGATCGTCGATGCGGTCCTGAATGAGATCGGAATAGGAGATGCAGACGCGGTGGATTCAGACGATGGCGCATTCTTCGAGTATGGCAGAAGAGCAGAGATCATGAAGTCTGGTAAGTACATAGGCGTTTTTGGCGAACTACATCCTGAAGTAATCAGTAATTTCGGGTTGGACCATCCCGTAGTAGGGTTTGAGATAGAACTTAATATTAATACAAATACAATATAAGTATGAACTATGATGAATTCTCAGGCCCATGGCAGCGTTCACGTTCGTTCTACGAATGAGCGGTTTAAGTTTCAGTCTCAATTTCAGTGTGCCGAAGCGATAGTCGAGATAGATGACGAGCATGACCTCGTGTACAAGAGGCGGATAGAAAAGCGGTACAGGGTAAAGGAGATAGACGAACGGATACGGAAAGAAAGGACGAAGAATGAAGCTAAGCTAATTTCAGAAGCACGGAGAAGCGGTGTGCCGACACCCATCATCTTCGATGTCAACGAGTACGAGCACGAAATAGTGATGGAGAAGATAGAAGGCACAATCGCGCGAGATATAATTGATGCAGATATAAGTGAGAGAATAGGCGAGTTCGTTGGAGTCTTACATAAAAACAACATAATTCACGGCGATTTGATCACTTCCAATATTATCGTAGGAACAGATAAGAATAAGAATAAGAATAAGAATAAGAATAAGAGCATCTACTTTATAGATTTTGGGTTAGCGTTTATCGACTCGAGTACAGAAGCACGGGGCGTAGACATCCACGTATTTTTCCAAATCCTTAAAAGCACGCATGAATCTCACGAACAGCTAAAAGAGTCGTTTATAACTGGCTACAAACGTACGTTTCCGGGTGCCGCCGCGCAGGTATTGAAAAGAATAGATGAGATAGACCGCAGGGGACGATACGTAGAGCGATAAAAAAATGAGAGGTCAGTAAACATCATTCTCGTAATCTCCACATTCGTGTAGAAATCCGCTGTACGCAGAAGAGTGCCAGAATGGATATGCCAACCACCTCAAAAAGAAAGGAGCTACTTATTTCTGCCGTTAGATATGACGGATATGTATAGAAGAACGCGGTTAAGAAAAAATCCCACCAGTGCGTCTCTACGACTCCCTGCGGGAAGACGGTGAAGCCGAACGCAGGATAGAAAAACGTTTCCGGCGTTAACCACATCTTATCCTGGAGAAGATGCATAAACGTGGCACCTGATAGAACAAAACCATCTATTCTGCCCTTCTCTTTATATAAATAGATGCCGATGAGGAAGAGGATAAAGACGAAGAGGAGCGTATGTGCAAACAGTCTACCGTGCGAGATGGAATCTGCAAGTAGGATCTCTCCGATCGGCTTGTCTATCAAATCCGGGAGTATCGCACCTATAAGAACAGCAGGATAAAGCCGATGATTGGGATTTTGATCAGGATCGATCTTCAAGACGCGAAAAAACAGCAGCGCTATTCCGAAGGTTATCCCAAGATGTCCGAAGAAAAACATGGTTGGTATATGATATGATAATTGTATTTCTATATTTTATTTAATGAAAATGTTAGCGTCAGATTTAGCGGTAGTCTTTGACGGTGCGGGCGTTCTATACGCACCATTCAGAATTATAAAAGACATGGAAAGGGGTGTAACAAAGCGCAGCCGGATATCTGGGATAACCTGCACGGAGCGGCTTAAAAGCGGTGCGATGGTGGTATTGAAGACACGATACGAAGAAACGATGGCTGGAGAAGACGACTCCAAATTTTTATCTGCTTTGATGAAGGCGGAAAAAATAGAAAATAAAGTCATTTATAAGACTGATGTGATAAGTGATGAGGAGGTACTTGAAACAGTCTTGAGAGATAAAACTGTCAAACTTGGCGATGTTCATGAGACGGTCTCGCTATTGAGGCGCTGTGACATTCTACCGATATTGGGAATAGGATTGATCGTGGATATGGTAAAAGGGACGGTACGATATGCAATTGCAGGCGGTATAAATCTCTTTCCGGGAACACTGAGGCAGCTTAAAGAATTACGTGAGCTGGACGTCCAGACTTTTATTGCATCAGGAGATAGGATAGAGCAAGAAGAGATGGCGGTGCATTTACCAGATGTTCCGCAGGCGAATATTTTTGGAACGATGAAGCCGGAGGATAAGCGGGATCTGGTGAGGAAGTTGAAGGATGAATATAAAGTAATAATGGTCGGTGATGACAGGAATGATTATCTTGCAATGCAAGAGGCAGATATTGCAGTATTATCCTTGCAAGAAGCGGCGGATAGGCAAAAAAAGGTCTTTGCTGTTGCAGACATCAGGATAAACGATATAAGTGAGATAACAGGAATAGTAAAAGAGATACTGGGATAAAAATGGTAATAGCTATAGATCTGGAATCGCTGGCAGAAGAGTTGAGAAACTACGAGGGCGTGAAGCGAAAAAGAGCTATAAACGATCTTGTGACGATGCTTGGAGTTTCAGATAAAGTAGGCGGCAGAACGATAGCGGGATTCGGAGAGGATGCGGCAGTACTTGATTTTGACGGTGATAATTGTATTTTACTTGCTGTTGACGGTATCTTAGACAAATTACTTAGTACCGACCCCTGGTGGGCTGGGTATTGCGCTGTACATGTGAATGTAAATGACATAGCGGCGATGGGTGGTACTCCTTTAGCAATGGTGAACCTGACGTCAACACAGAGGAGGGATGTATGCATTGGACTGGGAAGAGGGATGGAAGAAGGCGTGAAAAAATTTGGCGTACCCATGGTTGGCGGACATCTGCATCCAGACACTGTTTACGATGCACTTGATGTTGCTATAATGGGCAGAGTAAGAAAGGATAGTATTATATTCTCGAGCGGTGCGAAACCTGGCGACAAGGTATTGGTTGCGATTGACCTCGATGGCAGAGTATCACCGAACTACAATCTGGCATGGGATACTACAACGAAAAAGTCTCCAGTCGTGATAAAAAAGCAATTAGAGACGATGGTGAAGATAGGCGAGAAAAAGTTAGCAACTGCAGGTAAAGATATAAGCAACCCCGGAACGGTAGGCACGCTTGGGATGCTGCTTGAGTCTTCAGGTGTAGGCGCGCTTGTAGACCTGGCTAAGGTACCAAGACCTATATATAGACAAGGACAGGACGTAAGCGATATTGATATTGATATTGATATACCACTTCCGCAGTGGTTGAAGGTCTATCCCGGAACTGGTTTTGTGCTTACGGTTGAGAACGGTGAAAAAGGATCGAAATGTATAGAGATATTCCGCGCGGCTGGAATAACGGCTTCTATTATTGGTGAGATAGATGCAAGCAAGAGATTGAGAATAACCGATGGTGAAGAGATAGCAACAGTATTTGACTTCAATAGCGATATAATAACCGGAATAAGATAGATGAGATGAGATGAAAGATGGTTCTGATCTTGATGGGCTATACGAGAAGATAAGAGCAGGTAGAGTTGAGAGAGAGGATGCAATATTTTTAGGACGCAACCCGCATTATCTGTTCTGTATCGCAGATGAGCTGCGAGAGGAGAAGAACGGTGATGTTGTTACATACGTCGTGAACAGGAATATAAACTTCACAAATATCTGTGTTAATACGTGCAAGTTCTGTGCTTTTCGGGAAGAGAAGGATAAAGGGTATCTGTTAAATATGGATGCTATATTGAATAAGGTTGAGGAAGCGGTGAATAGAGGAGCGACAGAGATATGTATTCAAGGCGGTCTGCACCCCAACCTCGTAGTGGAAGATTATTGTGAAATTATTAAAATAATAAAGACTGATTTTAATGTGCATATACACGCGTATTCGCCGATGGAGATATATCACATAGCAAAAAATTCTGCGATGGGCGAAGAAGCAGTCTTGAAAGAATTAAAAAAAGCGGGTCTGGATTCTATACCGGGAACCGCAGCAGAGATACTGGATGATTCTATAAGGGCGATAATATGCCCGAAGAAGCTAAAATCAGATAAATGGATAGAAATAATAAAGACTGCACACCGGTTGGGAATCCCATCGACAGCAACACTATTGTACGGGCATATCGAATCATTGGAGTGCAGAATAGACCATATATTAAAGATACGAGATATTCAGAAGGAGACAGGCGGATTTACCGAGTTCGTACCCTTGAAGTTCATGCGAAGGAACAATGAATTGGGGCGGATGGTGAAGCGACCTATTTCTTTATTTGTGGATGCTATCGTTCACGCGCTTGCCAGAGTCATTCTCCATCCTTACTGCAGCAATCTGCAGGTATCATGGGTGAAGCTGGGTATGAGCGATGCACAGAAGATGTTCTATTTTGGTGTGAATGACATTGGTGGAACGTTGATGGAAGAGAACATCACACGGTTAGCGAGTTCCGCGTCCACGACACGTGAGTATATGTCTCCAGAGGATCTCGAGCAGGTTATAAGGGATGCAGGGAGATTGCCTGAGCGGAGAACGACGTTGTATGGGAGAGAATAATTTTTATAATCGGACGTAGATGAACACAGATAATCAGAATTTAAATATACAAATATAAATACATAGAATCAAAAGAAAAAGTGAGGTAAAAAAAAATGAAATCTCCTAGATGTGGTGAGGGATTGGATATGGCGGAGCGTCAGGTGGTCGAGATAGACTACTCTCCTGATTGTCGTGGTGTCTGGTTGGATCGTGGAGAGCTTGACAAGATCATAGAACGGACGAGTTCGAGCCCTTTTGCTGGAGGTCACGAACAGTCTGAGTTTTTTGTAGGGCGTGGATGCTTCGGGGCGCCAAAAAAGCGTAAGCGAAAATCTTTTCTGGAAGATATGTTTGACTTTTAATGAAGATACCGAGTGATAAACAGGTACTGGTAACTTCTGCATTGCCATACGTAAATGGAAATTGTCACATCGGGCACCTCAGGACTTATGTTCCCGCAGACATATACGTGAGGATGTACCGGAAGATGGGGTACGTGGTAACGTTTGTTTGCGGTTCTGACACTCATGGAACGCCGATTGTGCTGACTGCAGAAGCAGAAGGCGTAACTCCGCAAGTAGTCGTTGCGAGATATCACAAACATTTCAAAGAGATCTTCAAAGAGCTTCAGGTGGATTTTGACTATTATGGACAGACAGATTCCGAGACCAATCATCGAAGGACAGAAGAGATAGTAACGAGATTGATAGAGAATGGCTATGTCTATGAGCAGGTAATAAACCAGGCGTTTTGCAGTTCTTGTGAGCGATTCCTACCAGATCGCTACGTAGAGGGAAGATGTCCTTACTGTGGTGAACTTGCAAGAGGGGACGAGTGTGACCAGGGCTGTGGTAAGCATCTTGAGCCTGGGGAGATGATAGAGCCGAAGTGTAAGATATGTGGGAGTGAGGCAGAATTCAGGAATCAGGAGCAGTTCTTCTTCAAACTCTCCTCCTTTACCGATTTTCTCATCTCGTATCTGGATACAATGGGTGGCACGCAGAATGCTAAGAACTATGCGATGGAATGGGTGAAGAAGGAACTGAAGGACTGGTGTATAACGAGGAATCTGGGCTGGGGAGTGCGATTCCCGGGACGTGATGATCTTGTCGTTTATGTCTGGGTTGATGCGCCTATCGGCTACATATCATTCACAGAAGAGTTATTCAGAGACAGAGCAAAAGGGAAAGGGAAATTAGGAGAAGATGGGCAGGAATGGAGAAGGTACTGGAAAGAGGATAAAGCAGCGATTGTACATTTCATCGGCACGGATATTCTTTACCATCATTGCATATTTTGGCCAGCGATGCTAAAAGGAGCGGAGTATTCACTGCCTGCCGCGGTTGTTGCTTCCGGTATGGTGAAGATAGATGGCAGGACCTTTTCAAAGAGCAGAGGAGACGTGGTATGGGTAACAGAATTTTTAGAGCGATTCCATCCTGATACGTTACGGTATTATCTGGTGACACAATCGAGCCACACGAAGGAGCTGAATTTCTCCTGGGAATCATTCGCCATGCGTCTGAACAATGAATTAGTCGCGATCCTTGGAAACCTCGTCTATCGTCTTCTCTCATTTGCATATAAGAATTTTGGCACGATACCGGACGGTAGTATAGAAGAAGAGATCCTTATAGCAATAACGAAGACGAAAGAGGAGTCAATAAGCGCAATAGAAGAGTACGAATTCAAGAAGTTCGTCGATGCAGTGATGAAGCTCGCAGACTTTGGCAACAGTTATTTCCAGCGCGAAGAGCCGTGGCATTTGATAAAACAAGGTGATCGAGATAGAAAACGGGCGGGAGAGATATCGTTGAACGTGCTACAACTGATAAAAGCTATCTGTATCTTACTGGAGGCAGTGATGCCAGCTAAGATGGAAGAGGTCTGGCAGCAGCTCGGTATGGAACGCGATCTGCATTCTGTCCAGCTTGACGAGCTATTAGTGCCGGTAGAGAGCGGAAAAGCGTTGAAAAAGCCGTATAGATTATTCGAGAGAGTGGAAGCGGAGATCATCGAGGAGCTCTCGTAAATCGCTTATAATAAATTCATCACCGATCTTTACGTTTATGCCTACCTCTTTAGCCTTAGCTCTAGCTCTAGCTCTATCCAGATAATAAGCAGTTATGCCGATCTTGCGTGGATTAAGAAAGTCAAAAACATGATGGTCGCCAGTATGGACAACTGCTTCTGGTGCCACACCCAGAATATCGCAGAGCCGTGCAAAAAAACCGTTGGTCTTCTTCACTTCGCCGAAATCAGAGGTTGCAGAGAAGACGGCAGAGAAGTATTTCTTTATAGGTTTGATCTGGAAATCAATGAATTCTGTTGACGCATTCGAGCTTATTATCAGTTCGTAGCCGCGCTCCTTCAAGACGCTTAAGACGTCTTCTACTTCTTCATATATCCTTATCTCTGATTCGTATCGCTTGAATAGCTCCTCATACGGTATCGCCAGACCGAACTTCTGGAGCCAGTAATCTATTTTATACCACTCTATCCTGTGCTGACCGATCTTATCGTACTCGCTCTTTACAAATTCATACGCCTGCTCAAAGCTCAAACCTTCTTTCTCTGCATAAGCCTCCGGTATCCCTTTTAACCATACTCGATCTATAAATTCTGTGCTGACTAATGTGCCGTCAAAGTCGAACGAGAAGACTTTTACTTTTACAGGCAGATCGGTTTGTCTTTTCATGGGTCGGGGTTCGGGGTTCAGGGTTCACGGTTTAGGGTTCATGGATTCAGTATATGTTTTGATATTAGAGATTAGGGTTTAGGATTTTTATATGTTTAACCGTGAACCATGAACCTTGAACCCGGAACCCAAAACCCATGAAGCTGAGTACTTACAGTAACACCTCTTCTGCTGCTTCCAATCCATTACCTACGCGTTCTATGAAGTTATTCTCGGCCAGCACCTCTTCCAGCGCGGCGATAGTCCTCAATACTTCTGTCTCTGTGATATTGCCCATCGTGGCTATCCTGAATATCTTACCTTTTAGCTCTTCCTGCCCTCCGGATATGATCACGCCTTTTTTCCGCATACCGCCTCTCAGGAGCTCGTCAGTGATGCCAGCGGCTAACGGCGTCTTTATCGCTGTAACGGTATTCGAGTAATCGGTTGCCTCATTCAGCGTCGGGAATAGGTAGAGTCCTAACCGTGAGATTGCTGTTCGAACAGCGTTTGAGAGCCGCCTATGCCGTTCTATCCTCTTAGCCATTCCCTCTTCTTTTATCACTTTTAACGCTTCGTGGAGTGCGAAGAAGAGCGGTAAAGCGGGTGTGTACGGTGTCTGTCTCTGTCCTTCACCCTTCCCAAAACTTTTCTTATACGCGAGAAGGTCTTGATAATAGGGGCGGTTTCGATTCTCCGCGATCAAATCCCATGCCCTTTCGCTGATCGATAGTGCTGCTAATCCAGGCGGCATACCGATACATTTTTGCGAGCCGACGATGGCAATATCAGCGCCAAACTCGTCTACACGGACGTCATCACCACCTATTGATGTGATGCAATCGAGGACGAAGACGGCATCGTGCTTCCTGGCAAGTTTCCCTACTTCCCTCGCAGGATTGAGCATGCCTGTAGATGTCTCGTTATGGACCATCGTGACGATCTTACGAGTGGCGTTAGCATTAGCATTAGCATTAGCCTTAACTTCAGGATCACTGCTCTTTTCCAGCGCTTTCTTTACTTCTTCTAACTCTATTGGGTCTCCCCAATTGAACCGAACAGGAGTAACTGCATCTCTACCTGCATATCGCACTGCGATCTCTTGAAAACGTTCGCTAAATTTGCCGTTCACTATTGTGACGACTGAAGATTGAGGTTTTGTCTTCTCTGTACCGTTAATGTTAGCGCTGGTTATCCCGGTAAGATTCCCTACAGCCGCTTCCATTGCACACGTTCCAGATCCGCTCAGCACGAATAGGTCATTCTTCGTCTGGAATAGCCTCTTAAGGTCATCGACTATCTCGCCGTATATCGCTGAGAATTCATCACTACGGTGCGAGATCATCGGTCTTGACATCGCTTCGCGAATACGTGGTATCACTGGTACCGGTCCAGGGATCATCAACAATTCTTCTTGCATTGGGTTTTGTATATCTTATGATTTCTTATGATTTTGCATAATAAAGATCGCATTCATTTAGCTGCATCGCTCTCTTCACGTGCGTCATCTGCTGTTGTGCATTTTCACCGTGTGATCCGTGTAATCAAAAAGTATCAATTTGATTTGTAGTTGAGAATTTATCGACTGGAGAGTGGGAGACACGAAAAGTTTATATAGGTAAGGGAGCGACTAACCGCAAAGAACCTCAAAGTATATATAGGTGGTATGTATGTAAATAATTATAGGTGATTTAAATGCTTAAAAAGACGGATACAAATATTGGATATGTAGTGGAGAAGATTCTGAAGAGGAGGGAGATCATGGTTGAGTCATCGGTCTATGAACCGATTCTGGAAATATGGAGAGAAGAGGCGGGAAGGTGGAACCGATGAAAAAGAGAGTTAGCTTGAAGATTTTTGCTATCGTCATGACTGCCCTGCTGGTGTTCAGCGGGAGTGTTTGGGCAGTGCCGGTTCAGGATAACGACCCTGTTGTTCGTGGGTCAAATCCTCAAGAATATTGCGTAATTACCGGTAGGGTAACGGATGTGCATGGAGTTGGAGTCGCTGATGCTCGGATAGAGATCTGGGATGAGGCCACAATGGCGCGTGGCTGGGTAGTGACCGATAGCAACGGCTATTATACCATCACTGGCTTACCGGCAGGCACTTATGTGATGAAAGTCTATCCTCCAGAGGGAGTTAATCTGGTGCCTGCTTTTATCAACGATATAGTGGTTATTGTCGGCGAGACAACTACGGTGGATGTCATCTTAAAAGAAGGCGGCATTGTGACGCCAGCGATGGCAACAGCTGAACCACCAGTAGTAGACCGTGTAGATGCTTTCGCGTCCTCATCCAACGACTTTAAAGAACAAGTCTTAGCTTTACAAGATCTGAATCCAAAGATCGATCCACTTATAGAACAAGAAATGAAGATCAGACCTGATGAAAAGATTCCGATTATAATAGTATTGAAAGATCAGCATTTGAAAGATATTCCAGAGAGATTTGATGTCAAAGAAGCAAAATCGTTAGCAAGGAGTTCTCAAAAGTCATTGGCCTCATCCATAAAACAAATGCAAGCAGTGGAGATGAGACAACACTGGATTATTAATGCGATTTCTGTAAAAGTTCCAGCAGAGGAAATCGATGAGATTGCTGCAAGGCAAGATGTGGAAAAGGTTTGGTTGGATGCAGAAATCAAGTTAATAGAGCCAGTTGTTACTCCACTTACGGATCAAGCGGATTATGGCGATGAAAATATAAATGCGCATTTGTTATGGGATATGGGATTCAATGGAACTGGAATAAACATTTCGATACTGGATACTGGTATTGATACGACACATCCTGATTTAGATGAAGGGAAAGTCATTTTTGAAAAGGATTTTACAGGTGAGGGCACTACTGATGATCTGCGTGGGCATGGAACACATGTTGCAGGCATAGCTGCTGGTAGATATAATGAGGCAGTGGAGGTACGTGGGGTTGCACCAAATGCGTCATTGTTGAACGCGAGAGTGCTTGGTCAGGGGGGCTATGGTCTGACTTCATGGATTATATCTGGTATAGAATGGTCGATCGAGCAAGAGGCAGATATACTCTGCATGAGCCTTGGAATGTGGCAGAAAGATGGGACCGGCAGAGACCCTTTGTCGTTGGCAGTGACCAATGCCGTAGAAGAGTGGGGTGTTATTGTTGTAGTATCGGCAGGGAATAGGGGACCAGGAGAGGGGACTATCGGATCGCCCGCGGTTGCGTATGGTGCGATAGCGGTCGCGGCATCGGACAGCGAAGACAGAATCGCAGACTTCAGTTCAAGAGGACCAACAAGAGATGGAAGAGTTGGGATAGATATCGCTGCTCCGGGTCAGAATATAATAGCGCCAAATGCGGATTGGGAGAATCAGGCTGATCATATTCATTACTGCGGAACCTCGATGTCTGCGCCGCACGCAGCAGGTGCAGTAGCATTGTTATTGGACGCGTTCTATGGCGACGATTTAAGACCCGAAGATGTAGAAAGAGCACTGAAAAACTCTGCTTTTGACATAGATTATGATATTCTGGAGCAAGGCGCTGGTAGGTTGGACGTGTTAGAGGCTTATTATAATTTAAAAGAAGGAATATCTGTCGATCATGAGTGGTCTGCTGGAACTCACTTGTCAGGAACGCACATCTCGAAGACATTCACGATAGAGAATAAATGCGTAAACGCTACCAATGTGAGTATAACGAAATCAACAGGTGATGCAGGTGGC
>JACGMN010000114.1 GCA_014061035.1 Candidatus Methanophagales archaeon
TTACTAGAACAGTAGAAGTCTTTGATACAACGCTGAGAGATGGCGAGCAAACACCTGGCATATTCTTTACGAATGAACAGAAGCAAATAATTGCGAGACAACTGGACACGCTGGGTGTGGACATTATAGAAGCGGGAACTCCGGTTACATCAAAGGATGAGAAGGAGATAGTAAAGCTTATCTGTGCCGAAAGCAAAAGCGGTTCACGTTCAGCAAAGATATGTGGACTGGCACGGCTCTTAAAAGCAGATATTGACGCCTGTATTGAGTGTGATGTTGATATGATCCATATCTTCGTGCCATCGTCCAGGATTCAGCGTGAACACACGACAAAGATGAGCGAAGAGACAGTGAAAGAGCAGACTTACGAGATGACGCGATATGTGAAGGAGCACGGGTTTTTATGTCTCTTCTCCGCGATGGACGCGACACGTACACGGTTAGAATATCTGATTGACCTGTACAGGACTGCAGAAGAGGCAGGTGCAGATATCTTAAACGTTCCTGATACAGTCGGTGTAAGTGAACCGTTCTCCATCTTCGAGCTTGTTACGGAGATATATCGCGCAGTAGATGTTCCGATCAGCATACACTGTCATAACGATTTCGGTCTGGCAGTAGCAAACAGTTTAGCAGCAGTGAAAGCAGGCGCCGCGGAAGTTCAGGTTTCTGTAAATGGGCTCGGTGAACGGGCGGGAAATGCAGACCTCGCTGAGACGGTCATGAGCCTGAACTCGATATACAGATTCAAGACGAATATAAAGACAGAATATCTGTTTGAGACTGCAAAGCTGGTTGAGCGTTTCTCATCCGTACAAATCCCTATAACCAAATCTATAGTAGGCGAGAACGCGTTCTCTCATGAATCAGGCATACATGCACACGGAGTGATCGCGAAGAGCGACACGTTCGAGCCAGGAATAATGACTCCGGAGATGGTGGGGCATAGAAGACGGATCGTACTCGGAAAGCATACTGGGCGGCATTCGATCGCGAAGAAACTATCAGAAATTGGGATGGCTCCATCAAAAGAGCAACTTGACGAGATACTTGAACGTGTAAAGGAACTCAGTCTCAGTGCAAACGGTAGAATGGTAACCGATGATGAGCTCTTCACTATCGCAGAAGTGGTAACCGGCGAAGTAGCACGGCATGAGCGAGTGGTAACGCTCAAAGAGCTCTCGGTAATGACCGGGAATAATTTGATACCTACGGCATCGCTGAAAGCTATCGTGCGTGGAAAAGAATGCAGAAGTGCGCAGATGGGTGTAGGTCCCGTAGATGCCGCAATAAAGGCATTCCAAGAGATACTAAACGATGAAATAGGCGGCGAGATCGAACTTAAGGATTTCAGGATAGATGCGATAACCGGCGGTTCAAATGCACTTGCAGAGGTAACCGTATCTGTGAGTAAGGATGATAGAGTGGTAACAGCGCGTGGCGCGCAGGTAGATATTGTTATGGCTTCCGTAGAGGCGTTTATCAATGCGGTGAACCGGTTGATTTGATACGATAAAGAATAAATTTTATAATCGGACGCAGATGAACGCAGATAATCAGGATTTAAAATTTATGAAAAACAATAAAAGAAAAATACCTGGTATGCTTTACATTCTCGTCTCTTTTATTCCCTGGATCGTTTACTGGATACTAGCCGGTATGGGATACAAGGCAGGCATCATTAT
>JACGMN010000080.1 GCA_014061035.1 Candidatus Methanophagales archaeon
AATTGATATAAGAACAAGAAAGATAAAAATAAAAGGAGGTGAAGAGAAACGTGAAGATAGTAACGATAATAGTGGTGGTGCTGATTGCGGCTTTTCTACTACTACCCATTCTTTCCGGAAATGCACCTATTCCAGAGAATATATCTGCAAGAGAAATAGGTGAATTTATCGGCGGATTTGCACGATACTGGATTGACGTATTAAGAAGCGCTTTTTCATTTTTCCTGTAATTTATCACCAGTCAGATTTCTGATTCCCGGCTCCTGATTCCAATTCCAGGTCAATAAGATCATATTCCATCGCACCAATGCCCAATGCATGCGCTTCACGCACCTGAATCGTGGGGTCTCCTTTGAATAGATGCGTTCCTATCATATCTATTGTAGCCATGTCTATCGCAACAATATCGTTAGAGGCTAAAATACCTATATCCGGGCATAGATACTCTGGTGCGAATTCCGCGCAATCGCAGAACGGCGTTATATCAATGAGGAAATTAAGATAGAGCAGATTGGAATCAGAATAGGGTAGATTTCTAAGGACGGTATGAGCTACTTCTGCAAGCCTCTTCTGCAGGTCCGTGGACATCCCTTCAGGCGGTCGTAAAGCACCGGTCTCGCATTCGCTCATGCATGCACCGCAACTCACACAGTTCTCAAGGATTATTTCGTGGTCATCATCTATCGCGTCATGTTTACATGCCACTCTACATCTGTCACATCTCGAGCATAACTCTGGATTCCGCACCGGTCTCGTCACTTCGTGCTGATATAGCTTCGTTCGTTTAGTCACGCAGCCCATCGCGACATTTTTTATCGCACCGCCGAATGAGGATGCGCCATGACCGGTTGCATGCGAGACGATGAGCATCGAGTCACTATTGTATATCATCCTCGCTATTTCTACCTGTTCGTTCACCTGCACGCCTTCGTCCTTCAGTCCATCTGCGATGATCACCGGGCAGCCAAGATAAGAGATATGGAATCCGTGAGCAGATGCAGTTCTGTAATAATCCATCGCAGTATACCGACCTGCCCTATATATGGTCGTTGTATCAGTAACGAAAGGGTCTCCGCCGTGCTGCTTCACCACATCTACCATCTTCTTTACGTAAACCGGTTTGATGAACGTCTTGTTCTTCAGTTCGCCCATGTGCATCTTCAGAGCAACGATACCGCTCAAATTACTACAGCCTGCTTTTTTCAGTAGTCGCTCGAGCTTTTCTACAAGTGAAAACCGGACGTTCTTATTCTTATTCTTATCCGCGGCTACAAAGTATACCTCGCTCATCACCAATCACCAATCACCAATCACACATAAAACAATACAATACAATACAATACAATGCCGGGAGCGGGGTTCGGACCCGCGACTTCCAGATTATGAGTCTGGCGCCCTAACCAGCTAGGCCACCCCGGCATTCTCATTCAATCCATTCAACTCCCTGCGCAAGTCACCGATAGTAGCAACTCGTTCTGCAATAGCATCGTGTTGATGGATGCTCTCCTCGTTTACTTGAGTTAAGGTAATGATAGAATCGTCTGGCAAGTAGTCAAACGATTCCACCACTCGTTTCGCCATCTCACGAACACAGTCTTCAACGAACATAGGTTTCTGATGCGCTGTCTCCACGACCTTCGCCTCATCCGGGCGTTTCAATATCTCATAAGTTTTAGTACTCATCGACTTCTCTATTATCTCTATCATCTTACCTACGGGGATTTTAACATCATTTTCTACCTCTATGGAGATTGTGCCTCTACCACGCTGGTTATGTGTTGCCAGAGGTATACTATTTAAAAAAGCATCGCTATCCCTCCTCGACATTCCTCTTTTCGCTAATTCTTCCACTGCGTTCTCACGCATGAGCTCTTGCGCACATGGGCATGTCGTCATCCCTGCTATCTCCACCCCCATCACTTTTTTTATACACACGCCGCTTTCTTCGTCCTGAGAGTGTAAATTTGTACTTCTACTACTACGATACGCTTTAGCCTCGGCAAAGATAGTCGCGGGCTCTTGACACGATATCTTCATCACAGGTGTTTTCCGCGTTAACATATACACGCTTTTCATTCCTACCTCAGCGGTAGTTGCATACTTGTGTCGCTCAAGTAATCTCTTTGCCACTTCACTGCACAGGTCCTCGACATCATATACCTCCGAGTTAACCGCTTCGTTCAGCACTTCGTACATTGCTTCGAGATTCCGCGACATATTCGCCCCTTTTATATCATTTGGTAGGTTCACAAACATGTGGAAATTCGATATAAGAATTATAGGCCTTTTTCCGCCTGTTCTTGCTATCTTTACCAGCTTCTTCACATTCTTTACTCCCACTCGCGTCAAGGTTATTTTTATCCTCGGACTGCATGCTTGCACATCTACATCTAATCGATCCATCGTCATTGTTTGACTTTCAGGATACTCGATATCTAAATCTAAACCTATACCTATATCTTAACTTTGTTAACTCCCTTTATTAAATAGCATTCTATGCCAAAGAGAGATTATTACGAGATACTTACGAGATACTCGGCATTAGTAGGGACGCGGCCGAAGACGAGATTAAAAAATCCTATCGACGACTGGCGAAGCAATATCACCCAGATATTTATAAAGGCGATAAGAAAGATGCGGAAGAGAGATTCAAAGAGATTTCTGAGGCATACGAAGTGCTTAGCTGACAAGGAAAAGCGTGCCAAGTATGACCAGATTGGTGAGCGAGTAGCGGGTGAAGCTTTTGGACCAGAAGGCTTTGACTGGACACACTTCACGCGTTACCGGGACGTGGAAGACATCTTTGGAAGTGCTATATTTGATTCGTTCTTTGTCTCTGCATCCAGCCCAGGATTTTCGAGTAGAGGTGGGGGATATTTGACACATTGTTTGGAGTATGAGAAGGGATAGAAAAATCGGTTCGGGGTGCGGATGTCAGTTTACAACTGGACATTACGCTTGAAGAAGCGGCTAACGGTGTTGAGAAGAAGATTGCGGTACCGATCTCGCGAGTATGTGAGGCGTGCAGAGGCTCAGGCACTCGCACTCGTTCTGGAAAAGTAGAAGTCTGCCCTACTTGTAAAGGTCTTGGTCAGGTGAGAACTGTGCAGACCCGAGGCGCTACGCGTGTAATGCAAACCGCGATCTGCCCACAATGTCGCGGCACTGGAAGAGCTGCTGTTGACCTCTGTGACGTCTGTGGAGGACATGGCAAGATATCAAAACGAACGAAGATAAGTCTTAAGATTAAGAAAGGAGTTCATACCGGCTATGAGATAAGAATTCCTAAAGCTGGAAGACCTGCAGAATCTGTCTTTGGCAGGGAATCAGAACCCGGCGACCTGTATGTGGTAATAAATATTTTGCAACATCAAATATTTAAACGAGTGGGCGATGACCTCTTTATGAGCATGCCGGTAAGTTTCATTCAGGCTGCCTTAGGCGGTGAAGCTATGGTGGAGACGGTAGAGGGCAAGCGTGTGAAGGTAACCATTCCGGCAGGGACGCAGACAGGCACGAAATTTCGCTTGCAAGGGTTAGGAATGCCAGGAACCGCAGGTGATGATGGTAAAGGGGACCTGTATATTGAAGCGAACGTGCAATTGCCGGTGAATCTTACGGAGAGACAGAAGGAACTACTGCGAGAGGCATTTGGTAACGGCGCGTAGAAGAATTAAGACTTACATAAAATCACTCAGCGCTTTCTGCTTCTCCTCCGCTACTGGAAATAGCAATTTCACATCTGAATTCAACAGCTCCAGCCGTTGTCTCGTGTAATCCGAGACGTGGTACTCATCTGCTATGCGTAACGAGAGGTCAAGATACTTCTTTACACTTGCAGCATGTACAGTTGGAACTACCGGACTGCCGCACTTCTTGCATCGCCCACCCAGTGGTATCCGCCGGTATTTTGTGTTACATTTGTTGCATCGCATCTTCTGAGAGCCGAACGCACGGAGGTTTCCTTTTATATCGCGGAGGAAATGGTTCTCGATGACCATCTCTGCTACTTCGCTCGCATCTACCGCACGTATCATCCTCGCCAATCGTAACTCTGCCTCCATCTTCTCTACTATCGTATCCAGTTCCTTATACAACGAATTTAAAGGACCCGCAGCGATATCAGACGTCTCATGCGTATATCGAAAGCCATAAACATCCTTTGGCTCTTCTATCTTACGCGACGCTACCTCTATCGCAGTCTCAACCTCTTTTGGATGCTTACCAGCACAAGCAGATTCGTAGAACTCTAACGGATATTCGCGTGCCGTAGAGATGTTATGTGCCTCCTTGTCCACCTCTTTCGGGTTGACGATGGGAATGAGAGTAAGAGGTGCATCCATCTTCCCACCCCGTTTATCAGGCAGGAAGGATAGCGAGAAATTGAGCAGCGCATCGAGTAGCAGGAGGACTGAGTCTTCGTCGCCGTCACAGTTTCTACGCTTCGCAGCATGGAAGAATGGGTGAGCATAGCAGGCTGAAACGGTCGTGAATCCTACTATCCTGCCCAATATCCCGGCAGAGGTATGCGGTGCTAATCCGAGCACGAGTTGCCCGATGAGGTCTTCTTTGCATGATGCACGGTAATAGGACGGTAAGCCATAGAATTTAAGTAAGAGCGAATCTATGAATTGAGAGACTTTCAGCAGATACGATGCTGCATCCTCAGATATGATAATATCCTGCTGTTTGAGCTCTACTATCTGTGCCTCTATCTGCAACTCCTTGCCGTTTATGTCGTATGAATAGCCTAACTCCAGCGCCTTTTCGCGGCTCAATCCTACTTCTTCTGGCTTGAAATGTGTGAGTGGTAGATTTGTAAGGTCGTACCGTATTGTACCGTCCTTGAAGACGACTACATCGTGCTTTGCCCTTAATATACCTTTTCCGAGATGCTCAGCCACTTTGTGCTTTGAAATAAGACTCTTTACGCATTTTACATCCGGTTTGTTAGAGTTCAAGTACGTGGAATCTTCACCCATTCTCTTCATCGTCTCTTGATAATAGGTCAGCAAATCGATACGCTTTTTTATAGCTCGTCTCCAATTCAGGTTCGTATTCACTGTTTTGTTCTGGTTGTTCTGGCTGTTCTGGTTGTTTGTTATCCCCTGACCATCGTGTCCCAAAGCCTTAATCTCCACATCTATCACTTTACTCTTTAACGCTTCCTTCAGTGACCTGTTCTTACCGCCATATTCGCCGATGGGAAAGAGTGAATTAGGAGCTGGCTTCATCCTCCTTTCCTTCGATTTCTCTGGTCTTCCCATCCGCACGCCGATTCGTGTCGGTGCTTTACTCCTCGTCTTTACACGCACTGATTCGTCTCTTTTCAGATCATCATTGAGCCCCAAAGGACGTAACACCGCACCCGGCTCCTCTATCATTAAGAACCCCTTTTTGTCTCCGGAATTAGCTTGCATAATCTCTTGAGTCCAATGCGGGATGAGCAAATCCTCCAGAATATTCTTTATTCTATCATTATCATCATCGCCATTATCGTCATCACCGCAGCCAGCAGAAATAAAGAGCGTTCTTCTTCCATCTTCTACCGTAATCTTACCTTTTTTGATTATCCAATCTGTCAAATGCTCCTTCGCTTCTTCTGTTATATCCTCCCACAGATAGGTATATTCAGGATGGAGTGGTACCGCGTAGCGAGACGCTATCGCTATTGCTTCTGCTTGAGATGGTGGTTCTCTTTTCAATCGCCATTTCACTGCTTCCTCCTTTGATCTTGCTCCTGCTTCTAACTCCTTTAACCACCATTCATGCGCGTATGCACCCGGCACTAACCGGTGCCCCGTTTCTAAAAAATCGCCATAATCTATGAGTATCTCGCCCAAATCTACTATCTCGGCTATTCCATCCCTAAACTTCTCCAGAGTTTGAGCATCCAGCCTGACGAGCGAACCATCCTTCAATTTCACCGTCGGTCCTTCAATAGTGTCAACAGGGACAACGCAACCAGCTTTGCCAGGTAGTTCTAACTTTATCTGCGTTCCTGTTGCGGTGAACTCGAGCAAGGACATCGTAACAGGATTCAACCCGACAGTTTCAAGTCCTGAATTGCGGGCACGTCCGTATCGGAGCCTGAATGACCCTTTTGCTGATGGACGTCCAAATACCGGTCTTCCAACTATTAAGTCTGCTAAGAAATTCTTCTTCCGTACGTCACCAGCAGGCTTCACAAGCTTTGTTAGCCAGTCCCAGCCCTTGAGTCCGAGTCTATCAACATGTCTTTTGATCTTCGGCGCCTTCATTGCAACGCCTTCTGTGAGTACAAGCACCATACCGCCCCTTATTTTATCTGTCGCGACACGTTCAAGACCTTTATAGCCGCTTACTTCTATCTCCTCTGTCGGATCACCGTCAATGCAAATGGGGCAACTTCTCACTATCGTCTTTATCTCTTCGTCCGTAGGCGTGTATTGCAATCCACTTATCCGCTCATAGACCGAGACTTCCAGAACATAGCGCCTTATTTCCTCTTCCCTCGGCTGATACGCCGCAAATCCCATTCTCCTCCTTATATAATCAGCAGCTAATACCGAAAGCGCCTGGGCAGTCCCGCCAGCACTTCTTATCGGACCAGAATAAAAAATTTTTATATATTCGCTACCGTCATCGTTCCTATCAGATTCAACACGTGCTATTCCTTCTATCGGTGCTGCAACTACGCCTTCAGTCAATATCGCTACTCCGGTTCGCACTGCGTTCTCTATAATCTCTATCTTTTTATACTTCCCAAATCTGCCGTCCGCAAAGTCGAAGCCTATTTGTAACGCTATCTCCTCCCTGCCCAGACCTTCATGCTCTAATTCGCGTATCCTCGTACTCAACGCGTTTATCCCAATCAGTGCTTCCACGCGTTCTGCAAGGTCTTTTGTAATCTTTATTTCCGGAGCTTCCGCGGGGTCCAATCTCTTTTTCCTTGCATTTTCCGCTATTTCCAGCTCCTTCGCTAAGTGCTCCTTTAATCTTTTGTAATAGTGCAAAGTAGAAGACATCGCAAGCATCGCAAGCATGTATATGCAATTGTAATAGGATGTAATAGGATGAGAAGCTATAAGTTTGAGAATAATGAAAGAAGCAATGTTCTACGAGAAAGTGGAAGAGAGCGCGGTTAAATGCCAGCTCTGCCCACATCGATGCAAGATAAACGAATCGAAGAGCGGTATATGCGGGGTTAGAGAAAATAAAGGAGGTATACTTTACAGCATGGTCTATGGAACGGTGGCTGCACGGTCAACTGATCCGATAGAGAAGAAACCGCTATTCCATTTCTACCCGGGTTCAACAGCATATTCGATTGCGACCGTAGGCTGTAACTTCAGATGTAAGAACTGCCAAAACTTCGACCTCTCTCAGATGTCTAAAGGTAAAGGTAAGGGTAAAGGTAAGAAAAAAGGACGGATAGTTGGCGAAGATATATCCCCACAGGAGATTGTGGCGGCCGCAAAAAACTACAAATGTAAGAGCATCTCATATACGTACACCGAACCAACTATCTTTTTCGAGTACGCCTATGACATCGCCAAATTGGCATATAAAGAAGGAATATGCAATACTTTTGTCTCAAACGGGTATATTACAGAGGAGGCTATTCGTACTTTTGCGCCTTATTTAGATGCAATAAATATAGACTTGAAGTCGCTCTCTGATGAGTTCTATCGCAAAAATTGCGGCGGGCATTTGCAACCTGTACTCGATACGATAAAGCTCTATAAGAGTTTAGGCGTTTGGGTTGAAGTAACAACTCTGGTTATACCGACTCTAAACGATTCTGCTGAAGATTTTAAAGAGCTCGCTGAGTTCATCAAAAGTGTAGGCGCGGAGATACCCTGGCATATCTCACAATTCTATCCCACTTATAAGCTCACTCATCTCCCGCTGACGCCGGTTACGAAAATACATGAAGCACGTGAGATCGGGTTGGATGCTGGACTGCGATACGTATATGAAGGCAATGTTCCAGGCGAGGGCAGAGAGGATACCTACTGCTATAACTGCGGAAAGCTGCTCATTCGACGCTATGGATTCAAGAGCATAGAGAATAAGATGAACCTGAGCGGTTCAAAATGCCCAGATTGTGGTGTCACGATAGATGGAGTATTTTAATCGGGGGTTCA
>JACGMN010000082.1 GCA_014061035.1 Candidatus Methanophagales archaeon
CTCTCGCTGCCGCATCTGCCATTCTTCCAATTCTGGCTTGACCATAAATATAATAAAAAATTCGAATTGAAAAACTGCAGGGGTTCCGGGTTCACGGTTCACGGTTCACGGTTAGACCGGTGAAAATTAAACGGTTCAAAGATATATCTCAAGAAATATGGAGAGCGCAAGCTTGACAACCGTGAACCTTGAACCTTGAACCTGGCAACCTGGCAACCTAAGTAGTTATCTTTAAATTATATCTCCTTCTGCATTGCATCTTCAAACTCGCTCGAATACCTGATGTTTGGATAGATGATGAAGACGCTGGCATATCCTTCTCTAACCACTTCTAAGTTGACAAATGTATCATTGACATAAATATATCTCAGCAGTCTGCCAAACCGATCTTTATCCTCTACATCTTTCTCCAGTGTAACATACCTCCCCTCAATTAGGTCTTTAAGTCTTCTTGTCGCTGCTTCGGAATCTGGCTGCCCCTTTTCTGGTGCATCAATCCCTATCAATCTGACTCTTTCACCATCTCGCAATACTACTGTGTCACCATCTATCACCCGGTATACAAATGCAGAGGCTGTTTATAGCGGTGGATCCGGAGTAGGTGCCCGGCTGCAGAACTTCTCCTATGCATCCAGCAGAGATCACTACCACTACGATCGCTATGCGGATATCAAACCAGTGATGCTGATATTTTCATTGTAAATTGGGTATTAAAATCATGTCCCGTACATCATATAAAAACCCATAAAATCAGACAATATCGGCATCAAATCAGTACCCTTTATCCTGCCTAATCCGCCATAAGCGACAGAAAACTCATCGAATTTCTTTACATTGTCTTTCCTGACCCCATCGCCTTTTATAACCAGCGGAACAGGATCGCTGCTATGCCGTTTCAGTGATACTGGCGTGCTGTGGTCACCAGTAACTGCGATATAGGCGTCAGCATCTTTTAACCGTGCCACGAGCTCTTTATCTATCCGCGAAATGATATTCTTCTTTCCCTCGAAGTCGCCATCATGTCCATAGTTATCGCTATCCTTCACATGAACAAAGACGAAATCATGCTCTTTCAACGCCTGTAAAGCGGCTTCTGCCTTATTCTGTAAGTCTGTATCTGTATCGAGCATCTCTCCCGCATATCTGTGAGCGAGCACGTCCATACCAAGATATTTTGCAACGCCACTATAAAGAGAAACTCCTGCAATACAGGCAGCGCTAAATCCGAATCGTTCTTTTACTGGAATTACTCTCTTAAAACTACCCGCACCTCTGAGTAGAACAATGTTCGCAGGCAGTTCTCCCTTTTCCCTCCTCGCTGCATTTACCGGATGCTCATCAAGTAGCTCATAACTCATCTTGATAAATCTATTTACGATACTCGCAGTCTTCCGCGCACCCTCACCATCACTCCCTCCCTCACCATCAACTGCAGCTTCATTAAGGGGTTCACATTTTTGAATAACGCCACCCGCTTCATGCGTGTCCACATCTGAGACGTATCTTGAGAGAGTTCCGCCGTTGCTCCGCATTACAACTGCACATCGATGATCAGTAGTATTCTCAAGAAGAATCTTAACACCGTCTATTTCAAGCCCGTTCAGTACTTCTGCCAGTTCTTTACTCCCTTTTCTGCCCGCTCTTCGGTCTTTTATCCGCATATTCGCATCTACGGTAGCGAAATTCGCGCGGAATGCAACATCCCCCTTCTGCAATTCCATATCGGCACCGAGCGCTTCAAAGACGCCTCTACCAGGATAATACCTGTAAGGGTCGTACCCAAAAAGTGAAAGATGAGCTGTATCGCTTCCTGGCACGATTCCCGGTGAAATTATATCGATCAACCCGTTTATTCCAGCTTCACTGATTGCGTCCAAATTGGGTGTATAAGCAGCCTGCAACGGAGTCTTTCCGTCTGCTGGTTGATAGGGGCGGTCTCCAAGACCATCACAGACCAATAAAATTACCTTATTTTTATAAGAGCTCAAGTTTGACTTTATAGCTATTCTCATCAATTAATTATTTGTTAACCTGCTACAAGATATAATACTACAAGATATAATATAATCGGTGACCGTGACAGTCGCGGTAACGAAAGAGGCAGACCTGAAGTCTAAATTTACGGGTGCGCTCATAGGCACTGCGGTGGGAGACGCATTAGGCGCTCCTATGGAGGGCTGGAGTTTTGAGAAGGTTCGGTCGGTCTATGGCAATTGCAATTACTATAATAGCTATAGCAATAAAAAAGGCTGGAAGATGGTGTGCCGCTATTACACAGACGACACGGAGATGATGATAGGTGTTGCAGAATCACTAATCAGGAATAACGGTTTCGATGGTGCTGATATGGCACGTACGTTTGTTCAGAACGCTAAGCGTAAGCGCTGGTACGGTCCTGGGACAATGGAGGTATTAGAAAGGATAAGGGCTGGCGAGAGCTGGGAAGATGCGTCTGGAAAACTGTTTGACGGAGAGGGCTCGTACGGGAATGGCGCCGCAATGCGAATTGCTCCCGCAGCGCTCTTTTATTATGACAATCCTGACATGCTTAGAGAAGTAGCGTATAAATCGAGCCATATCACGCATTCGCACAGGCTTGGAACGGAAGGAGCGGTTTTACAGGCTTTCGCCATTGCTTTAGCGGTTCTCCGTCGCGAGAAAGAAGGTATGCTCGCCGACCTGAGAGAGTCTCTTCAAGATAACGCTTATATTTATAGCGAGAAGTTGAAGGCGGTAGAGACGCTCATGGCTAAAGGCGGCGGAAAAGAAGATGTTATTGCCGAGTTGGGTACTGGAGAAGCGGCTTTTAACTCTGTTCCTACTGCTATTTACTCTTTTCTTTGCACTGACAATTTTGAAGATGCTGTCTCCTATGCGGTAAGCCTTGGCGGTGATACAGATACGATAGGAGCAATGACCGGTGCAATAAGTGGAGCCTATTATGGCGCAGAGTGTATTCCGGACGAGTGGCTGAGCCAGTTAGAAGAAGGGAAAAAGGGGAAGAGCTATATAATCTGGCTGGCTGACGAGTTATATTATAGGTATTATTTTTTGAGGCTTAAATTTTGTGAAACTTTCTGCTAAGCTCTCAAATAGTCTAATAACGGTGTTTAAACAATGTCAGAGCATGGAGGATAAGTTGATGAGACAGGTAGCAATTTACGGTAAAGGTGGCATTGGAAAGAGCACGACAACGCAGAACTTAACTGCGGCACTTTCAGCGATGGGAAAGCGCATTCTGCAGATTGGATGCGATCCGAAAGCGGATTCAACAAGGATGCTTATGGGAGGAAAGAGACAGCCGACGGTGCTTGATACGCTCAGAGAAGAGGGCGAGGTTAGCCTCGAGGATGTGCTGGCAGATGGTTTTGGCGGGATACTCTGTGCGGAATCCGGCGGTCCCGAACCCGGAGTTGGGTGTGCAGGGCGGGGCATTATTACTTCCATAGGGCTTCTCGAGAACCTTGGTGCATATAAAGACGATCTGGATTACGTATTCTATGACGTGCTTGGTGACGTAGTATGTGGCGGCTTTGCCATGCCCATTCGAGAAGGCAAGACACAGGAGATATACATTGTAACATCAGGCGAGATGATGGCACTCTATGCTGCTAACAATATCTGCAAAGTGATACGAAAATTCACAGAAACCGGCGGCACAAAACTCGGTGGAATCATCTGCAACAGCAGGAATGTTGATCGAGAGCTAGATCTTTTAATCACATTTTCCGAGCGCATTGGAAGCCAGCTCATACAATTTATCCCGCGAGATAATATTGTGCAGCGCGCAGAGATCCGCAAGCAAACCGTGATACAGTATGCACCAGACTCTGCGCAGGCAGAGGTATACAGGAGCCTTGCACGAAACATTGATTCCAACGAGAAGTTCGTGGTTCCAGATCCAATAACATACGATGAACTGGAGGATTTCATGATCGAGTTCGGGGTGTTAGAATAAGAATGAAGATGATAAGGGCGATTATAAGGCCGGAGAAGGTAGAGGACGTAGCAAATGCGCTGGATACGCAAGGCTTCCCGGCATTGACAAAGATCGAGGTGTTTGATCGTGGAAAGCAGAGGGGGCTTCAGGTTGGGTCCATCACCTACAGTGAACTCCCAAAAACGATGCTCTTGATTGTTGTGGATGACCCTGACATTGAACAGGTGATAGAGACAATCCAGCACAGTGCAAGGACTGGAAACATTGGGGACGGCAAGATATTCGTGACCGATGTGATAGAGACATACACAATACGGACTGGAGAGTGGATAGTATGAGAGAAGTCATCGCCATCATTCGCATGAACAAGATGGAGCGCACAAAGGATATGCTTGCATCTTCAGGCTATCCGTCGATTACGGTTAACAAGGTCTGCGGCAGGGGAAAGCAGAGAGGTCTGGAACTCTTTGCGGCATCTGAATTTTGCTCAGAAGAAGTAAAAGCGAGAAGAATGATATATATCCCAAAGCTGATGATCTCATTGATGGTAGAAGATCATGCTGTCAGTGAGGTCGTTGACCTTATCACTGGCGTGAACCGGACCGGTGAAATCGGGGACGGTAGAATATTTATCTCGGGGGTTGAGGATGCTGTACGAATCAGAACCGGAGAGCGAGGGGATTATGCAATCGACTGATACAGATAGAAAGACCACGCTTACGGTCGGAAACAGCATTAATGCTGTGGCAGAGCTGCTTGAACGCTTTCCAGCGCGGTCCGGAAAAGATCGAAAGAAGCACATCCTTGTCAAAGATTCTTGCATCCCGCATCAGCGAATCGCAGCAGACGAGCGGACAGTCCCAGGGGTCCTATCGGAGCGAGGATGCGCTTTTGCCGGTACGAAAGGCGTTGTCATCGGACTTGTAAAGGATATTCTCGGAATAACACACGGTCCCATCGGGTGCGCATACTACACCTGGCTCATGCGGCGGAACCTTGCAGAGGCTGAGGACGGTGGGGACAACTTCATACAGTATACGCTCTCCATACGCTCTCCACAGATATGCAGGAAACAGACATCATATTCGGGGCTGAGAAGAAGCTTGCAAAGGCAATACGGGAGGCTTACCAGATATTCAAGCCAGGATGTATCGCAGTATACGCAACCTGTCCGGTAGGGCTTATCGGTGACGATATCGAAGCGGTCTGCAAGAACGCGGCAGAGGAACTCGGAATAAAGGTAATTCCAACACGATGCGAAGGCTATCGCGGCGTGAGCCAGTCTGCAGGGCATCATATTGCGTCCAATGCCCTGATGGAGCACCTTCTCGGAACCGGTGAGCTTGAGGACCCGGGACCGTTTGACATCAATGTAATGGGCGAATACAACATCGGCGGCGACTTCTGGATGATCAGGGAGCTTCTGGAGCAAATTGGATACCGTGTCATAAGCTCGTTCACCGGGGACAGCTCGTTTCACAGATTTGCGAGAGCACACAGAGCAGAGCTCAGTATCATGCCCTGTCATCGCTCAATAAACTACACGAACCGTATGATGGAGGATAAATTCGGCATCCCGTGGCTTAAAGTTAATTACATCGGAATAAATGACCTTTTAAAGTCGTTGAGGGATATGGCTGCGTTCTTTGACGATCCGGAGCTCACGAGAAGAACAGAGGAAGTGATAGCAGAGGAGATGCAGAGGGTAATGCCGGAGATCGAAAAGTACAGAAAAAAAATTGTTGGGAAAACGCGTAATCCTCTTCGCTGGAGGCTCCAGAACGCGGCACTTCAAGAATTTATTCGAAGATATTGGAATGGTCGTTGTAGTCGCAGGATACGAGTTCGCGCATAGGGATGACTATGAGGGAAGAGGCATTCTCGACGAGATCGTTCAGACGGCGAGAAGCAAGATACTGGAGGACGTGCACTATGAGAGAGACCCTGAAATCCCGCTGCTTTATGACGATGAGACAATACAGCAGAAGAAGCAGCAGATCCCTAATCTTATGGATTTTGATGGTATCATCATTTACATGGAGGATGGAACGATCGTAGTGGACGATTACAACCACATCGAGAGCGAATATCTTTCAAAAAAGCTTAATGTTGACCTGTTCTGCTCTGGTATCAAGGACAAATATGTATTCCAGAAGAAGGGAATACCGTCCCGGCAGATGCACTCGTTTGACTATAGCGGTCCTTATACAGGATTCCAGGGAGCAGTGAACTTTGCACGTGATATTGAGATGGCAATCAACAGTCAGACATGGAAGTTCATCAGATCGCCGTGGAGGAAAAAAGCAAAGCATGACGCTTGATTACACCACAGCGGATGACGTTAAAAGGAGTACGCTGGCAATCAACCCTGCAAAGACCTGCCAGCCCATTGGTGCGATAATTGCTTCAAAGGGGATACACAACTGCATTCCGCTTACGCATGGTTCACAGGGCTGTTCAGCATATCTGAGGATGGTTCTATCGAGACATTATCGGGAGCCGTCTATTGCAGTAACAAGCGCGTTTACAGAGGATTCTGTTATATTCGGCGGTTTATCGAATCTGAAAGAGGCAATCGAGAACATTACAAAACTGTGCATGTCAGAAGTGATCGCTATCAGTACGACATGCTCTTCAGAGACAATCGGAGATGATATTCCAACCTTTATGGAAGAGATACGAATGGAAGGACTGATTGACCCGGGAATTAAAGTTGTAATCGCATCAACGCCCAGTTACGTTGGATCGCACGTTACAGGATACGACAACATGGTAAAGGCGATAGCAGCGACGTTTCCAAAAAAGCGTGAACCTAATGGGAAATTGAACGTCATACCAGGATTTGCAGAGCCAGGCGATATAAGAGAGATAAAGCGCATACTCGCGACGTTGGGCGTGAAAGCAATTGTATTCCCAGATACCACAGACGTATTCGATGCACCGCTCACCCCTGAGTCAGGAGAACTTTATCCGCCAGGGGGCACGAGGGTCAATGACCTGGAAGATTTAGCAAACTCTAATGGCACAATCGCTCTCGGAAGCATCGCTGGAGGCTTAGCAGCTTTGCTCTTACAGGATAAATTTGAAATCCCTGCAGTTATCGGCCCTACGCCAATTGGAATAGAAAATACGGACCGATTTGTGATGAACGTTAGCGAGCTTGCAGGCGTTGCAATTCCGAAGGAACTCGAGGATGAACGTGGACGGCTGGTTGACATGATGACAGATGCGCATCCGCATTTTCACGGTAAAAGAGTTGCAGTATTCGGTGATCCTGATATAGTAAGCGGTGCTGTCAGCATGCTCGTTGGTATGGGGATGGAACCAACCATTGCACTGACAGGAACACCGGATAAGCAGTTTAAGAACGAGATCAAAGGCATCGCCACGGAATGTGATGCAGTTATTGGTGACCTTTTCCTGTTTCATCAGCTTATTAAGTGAGATCCTGTGGACCTTCTCATCGGGAATTCCTTTGGGAAATATATCGCAAGAGCAGAGGATATTCCTATTTTAAGGATGGGATTCCCGATAATGGACCGGGCGAACCTGCACTACTTTCCTATCATGGGCTATGCCGGGGCAGCGAGACTGGTAGAACAGATCGGGAACATATTGCTCGATAGGAAGGATCGGGACGCTGATGAGGCACACTTCGAGCTGGTGCTGTAGGTGGTGAAGATGATCTCGGCACGTAGAAACCATGTCTGTATAAACCATGTCTGTATAAATAGTATAAATAAAATAGTATAAATAAAGCTAAAGAGATTCCTGAATGTAATAAGGTAATAATAAGGCAACTGTCCCCGGGTAGTTACCCAGCGCTCGTGTGTCTATGGCGGTATGGCGGTGCAAGGGTGGTGCTGATGCCAATCACAGACGCAGTGCACCTTGTCCACGGTCCTGTCGGGTGTGCAGCATATATCTGGGACATACGTGGAAGCCGGAGCTCTAAATCAAACCTCTACCGTACCGGGTTCTCTACCAATCTGCAGGAGCGGGAGATTATCTTTGGCGGAGAGGAGAAGCTGTACCACGTCATTATCGAGCTTTACCATTTATACCATCCTCCGGTCATATTTGTCTATGCCACCTGTGTGGTTGGGTTAATTGGCGACGACCTCGCTGGCGTCTGCAGAAAGGCAGAAGAGGCAACCGGATGCAAATGCCGTGTTATTCCCGTTCAGTCAGAAGGGTTCAGAGGAGTGAAGAAGTCACCAGGTCACAAATTAGCATGTGATGTCCTTCTTGAACACCTCATTGGAACAAGAACAGGAAGAGGGGAGACAGATATTTCAACTCCTAACAGCATAAATATTTTGGGCGAATACAATGTTGCCGGGGACGTGTGGAGCATTACGCCCCTCTTTGAGGCGATGGGCATACGAGTAGTGAGTGTTATTACAGGTGATTCCACAGTAGATGAGATAGCATCTGCGCACACAGCAGCCCTCAATATCGTTCAGTGTCAGAAATCTATCAGACACCTTGCCAGAAGAATGGACGAACGATACGGCATACCGTCGATAGACGTAAATTTTTTTGGTATAACGCAGACTGCAAAAGCTCTGACTGATGTTGCTGAGTTCTTCATGGATAAAAATATGCAAAGGACGGTAGAGGAGATGGTATCGCTTAACGTCAGGCGAATAACGCCGAAGGTGGAATATTATAAAAAAAGGCTTGCGGGAAAGCGAGCTGCGATATACGTGGGCGGAAGCAAGGCATGGTCGCTGATCGATGCATTTTCTGAACTTGGTATGGAGGTGATCCTTACAGGAACCCAGAACGGGCTGCCAGAAGATTACGTAAGGATCAGAGAGCACGTAGCAGAGGGGACAGTGATCATCGATGATGCAAACGTCAGGGAACTGGCAGAGCTTCTTGAGGAATACCGACCTGACGTACTTGTGTCCGGTGCAAAGGAGAAGTATTTATCGCTTAAACTCGGCATTCCGTTCTGTGATTTCAACCACGGTAGGACAACACCTTTTGCCGGATTTGACGGATTCTTGAACTTCGCCCGCGAGATCCACGGGGTCATTTCAAGTCCGGTATGGGACTTAATTCCGGAAAGGAGAAGATTATGAGCAAAGGCAAGGATTTTGCAATCATAAATCCATGCACCTTATACCAACCAATGGGTGCAGTATATGCTCTTCTGGGCGTAAAGGGTGCAATGCCCATCATCCACGGTTCACAGGGATGCAGCACATATATACGGTTTCAACTCTGCCGGCATTTCAGAGAACCCGTGAACATTGCATCAACATCAATGCACGAAAGTGCTGCTATCTATGGTGGTGAAGAGAATCTCATCAAGGCACTTGAGAACGTCATCTCCCGGTACAATCCAGAACTTATTGGCGTTACCACCAGTTGTCTGACGGAAACGATTGGCGATGATGTGAACTGGATCGTTGGAAGATTTAAAGATGCTGTTTGTAATGATAATGATAAAGATAATGATAAAGATAATGATAATACTGGTACAGCAATAATACCCATCAAAACTCCAAGTTATGCGGGCACACACCTGGAGGGGTATGATACTACCATAACCGAGTTAATCAGACATCTCGCCAGGAAATCCACGCCTGTCGAAAAGCTCAACATCATCCCGGGTATTCTATCATCTGCAGATGTCCTGGAAGTCAAACGACTGCTTTGTGAGCTGAACTGTGAATCCCTCATGCTCACGGATGTCTCAGAATCTCTTGATAGCCCATTGACTGGCGCCATCTCGTTTCTTCCGCAGGAAGGTATTTCAATTGCAGAACTCGCTGAATCGGCAAATGCTCTTGGTACCATTGCACTGTGCAGGCATGCGAGTTCTGGTGCGTTTTTTTTGGAGGAAAAATACGGAGTTCCGGCAATCATTGGCATTGGTCCAATTCCCATCGGAATACAGAATACCGATGCTTTTCTTGCGGATGTCAACAGACTCACTGGATGCGAGATCAGCGTAAGTATTCAAAAGGAGCGGGGTAGGTTGATCGATGCTATGATGGATGCGCAGGAATACAATGCCGGGCGAAAAGTGGCTATTTGCGGCGATCCTGATATGGTGACCGGTATGACGCGATTTGTATGCGAACTTGGTATGAAACCAGCAGTTGTGTGCAGCAGTGCAGGAAGCGGGGAATTGATGGACGAGATTAGTATTACTGGTAGAACTGGTAGAGATGCAGAATGCTCTCCGGCAGTCATTACCGGGAGGGACCTGGATGATCTGCATCAATATATTCAGAATAAGCGTGTCGATCTATTGATAGGCAATTCCTACGTTGAGCGAATTGCAAAGGCTGAAGGCATCCCTCTGGTGAGAGTAGGGTTCCCCATCTATGATCGGATAGGAGCACAGAGAATATTAATTCTTGGTTACCGTGGTGCTCTGCACCTGGTGGACGTTATCACGAACACCATCTTGGAGTATGAAGAGGGGGTATTTGAATAGCTACGACGAAGGTGTGAGGTGTGAGTATCCAGTAAGCCAAAGACCTCACACCTATACAAATACCCAAACTTTTATAGTTGGAAGCTGTGGATAGAATATAACAGGTGAAGACTAAATGATCATCGGTGTATATGGATACTCAAATTCAGGAAAGACATATCTTATCAGAAGGCTGACGCAGAAGCTCAGATCCCTCGGATATATTGTATCCACAATAAAGTATATCATGCATGAAGATGGCGTCTTCACGATCGATACTGCGGGAAAGGATACGTGGTACCATGCAGATGCTGGAGCACAGATGGTCGTTGCAAAGCTACTGAACGAGACGGTATTTATCGTGAAACACTCGATGGATATTGAGACCATCACCAGGATCATCCAGGAGATATCAAGACCAGATATAATCCTTGCTGAGAGTTGTAAAGATGTAGATATTCCAAAGATTGCGGTTGGTGATATAGAAGAGGTAGAGAATACAATTTTTAAGTATTCTGGTTATCAGAGTCAGAGTGGCTCACAATCTCCAGAAGGCGATGATGCTGCTGCAGAGGATGAAGACGTTGAGTTTGAGAGATTAGTGAAATATATCAGGAATCTGAGCAGAGACAGCAGCAATGCAAAGAGAATATAAAAATCACGGATTCTTTAGTTTTTCATTGGAATCACGAAACCGGGAACTCTCTTCCATGAAGTTCGGTGAGACTGAAATAAACACGAGATGCGTAGTATTGAAAGTGTTAAGAAGGGAGATAAGTATGGAGAGAGGAGGCAAAAGCGTCTTCCTTCTTGGAATCATCGCTGACGATACCGCGAAATTACGTTTCGTTTCACGGGAAGAGCGAGAAGAGCTTGTAAAAGATACAGTAGTACAGATAGAGAATGTATCTGTGAAGAGGTGGAAGGGATTGCCGATATTGTATATAGGAAAAGAGACGAAGATACGTGTAATCGAGGAATCGATCGATCCTGAACGTTATGCGGAGCTGATAAAACCCAAAAAGAGAAGTATAGGCGAAATAATTAGATGTGGGGGAGCATTTGATGTATCCGTGGAAGGAAACATAGTATCAATCACAGAGGGAGGAGATAAAAATTCCCGGACGCTGATATTGGACGATGGCACGGGTGCAGTAGCGCTAGTTTTAAGAGAAGAAAGAGAAGAAGCGATAGAAACGCGTATTTATTTCGGAATACCTGTTAAGGTAAGAGGAAATGTGGTCAACGTAGAAGAAGGCTATGTATTGATAGCAGAAAAGATTGAAGCAGTCGTGGAAGCTGATATAATAGACGGGTTAAATAGTTTTTTGTCTCGATATACGTGAGATAGGCAAAACAGCTATCAAATATAATAAACTTTGAGGGGAAAATGAAGAGCGGAGCAGTCTATATAGGAATTGGTTTTCATCTCGATGTGGAAGCGGCAGAGATAGAGGAAGCGATTTGCAGGTTCTTAGAAGAATTGGGAATAGAACTGAAAGAGGTTAAAGGTTTATGCACGGTGGATTTTAGAAGAACAGAGCAGTTAGAAAAAGTCTCCTCGCTGCTTAAGAAGCCTCTGTTTTCCTTTTCACCCGATGAAATAAACCGTGTGGTGGACGTGCAGTCGCAAAGTGCAGCAATGGATGCGTTTAACATAAAGGGTGTCGCAGAACCCTGTGCTATCCTCTGTGCGAAGAGGATTAATGGCAGATACAAAACGGTGAAGAGGAAATCATTTGATAGAAAAATAACTCTGGCGGTGGTCTTTTAAAAGGTTAACTACTCAGGTTGTCAGGTTCACGGTTGTTCAGCTTGCGTTCTCCATAGTTCTTAAGATACAGAATATGTTAATATGTTATCAAGATACAGAATATGTTATCGATAGTGGGTATCGGACCAGGTTCTTTGGATTTGCTTACTGAACGAGCGAGAGCACGGATTTCAAGTGCGGACGTCATTATAGGAAATGTACGGTACATAGAGCTGATAAAGGACGTTATTCCTGCGAGTACAGAGGTGGTGATAGGCAGGATGGGAACCGAGGTAGAACGTGCAAAGAAAGCAGTTGAGCTGGGGCAGTATAAAGATGTCGTTCTTGTCTCGGGAGGCGATGCAGGCATCTATGGCATGGCGGGGCTGGCAATTGAGGTTGCTGCAGATTCGGACACCAAATTGGAGATAGTCCCCGGTATAACGTCAGCATCAGCATCCGCTGCATTACTCGGTGCGCCCATCTCAAATGATTTCGCAGTTGTCAGTTTGAGCGATTTGTTGGTACCCTGGAGTGAAATAGAGAGGAAGCTGGAAGGATTAGCAAAAATGGACATCGCAGTGGTCGTGTATAATCCGAAGAGCAAAAACAGAACGGTGCAATTAGAGAAGACACACGGGATTTTTATGCGGTTCCGAGAGAGGAAAACAATGGTTGGCATCGTGAGAAATGCAGAACGAGAAGGATGCGAAATCGAGATTACACGTTTAGAAGACTTGCCTGCGTTCTATCACCGTATAGATATGTCAACGACCGTTATTATCGGCTGCTCAGCGACGAAAAATCTCGGTGGCCGAATGGTTACACGCAGAGGATATGAAAGGAAATACGATTATGAGACAGGAAACGGGAATGCTGACGATATAGCTGCGGATGGCTATGTAGATGCGGGAAACAGGGTGTGGGAGAAGAGCAGGGCAATTGTACGCGATATTATTTCAAAATATCCGGGTTCGTTAAGCGAGACCGAAAAACGAGTGGCAGGACGCGTGGTTTTTGCCAATGCCGAGCCTTCGTTTCTTGACTTGCTTGTATTTAATCATCAGCCGGTTGAGACGGGGATACAGTGCATAAAAGAGGGTAAAACAATCGTTACGGACATTGAAATGGTGAAAGCGGGGATTAACAAAAAATACAGGGAGAAGGTGAAGTGCTTTGTGAATGCGCCAGAATCAATGGAGATAGCGAAAAGGGAAGGGCTCACAAGAACTGCTGCGGGAATCAGGCTCGCAAAGGAAAAGGGACTCATTCAGGGGAGCATCGTGGTTATTGGGAATGCACCTTCGGCATGTCAGGAGATTTGTGCGATTGCTCTCGAGGAAGGAGACGGAGGCGTAAAGCCCGCTCTTATCGTTGCTACTCCTGTGGGGTTTGTTAATGCAGCGGAGATGAAGGCGAAGATATTGTCTATGGGTAATATTCCTTGCATTGTGATAAGAGGACCAAGGGGTGGAACTCCTTCGGCTGTGGCGATTATCAATGAGATAATCGATATTGCGCATCAGTAGTTTGCGATGA
>JACGMN010000089.1 GCA_014061035.1 Candidatus Methanophagales archaeon
CTGCAGAATTGATTGAATATATCCTGGTGGTTACGCTCTTACCCATATCGCCCGAATCAAGTGCTTTTACCCAGTAGGCTACACCCCACTCTCCCGCAGGAAAAGCCACATCAACCACCGCTGTCTCGTCAGAGTAGAACCAAACTCGCTTTCCCGGCTCAAGAGTTATAATAGTCCCTACTGCACCTTCTGTCCCTTTCGTCATTATCTTGTTCAAATCACCCGCCGTATTGAAGGGCGGTGGAGCATCAGCGTCTGTAAAATACCAGGTCTGTGATGCCTGCGCCCCCGCCCCCGGCATCAGCGCTGTGAGCAATCCGGCAACCAGCAGGACTATCCCAAGAATCTTCAGCAACCGCACGTTCATCTTTTTCGTTCTCATTTTTTTTCTCTTATCACCTCCTAATTTTTTTTATTTCAAATGCTGGGTGAGTTGTGATGTATATAAATTTTTAGGTGGTATTTGAAAAGCTGAAAGTAATTTCCTACAAATTTTTCCTTTCGGCGATTCTGATTCCATTTGTAGCAGGTCTATCTCGTGTAATTCTCACGTGCGCAATTTCTTTATTCTTTTCATTGTATATATTATTATGGGAAGATTGAACTCATTGTAAATTCCAAAATGTCTAAAAGAAGTCAGTCAGCGTCTTTTGATCTTTCACTTCTTGCTCATTCTCACCTTCACTGCTCATCATTTCTATCCTTTCTTCTTCCATAACATTTGTTACTCTTACTCGCTCATGTTTCTGCTCCTCCTCCTCCTCCTCCTGCTCAGCCTCCTCTCTCGATCTTCTCGCATGTTCAACAGCAGCCAGGTATATTTTCTTCGCCTTCTCTTTCCCTGCTTTACCCGTACCAGTATCACCAAGCAGGAACGCTATCTGTGCGGGATCCAGTCGCAGTGATGCTGTTATCTCCTCTGCTTTTCGTTCATCCGCAAAAAAAATCGGTAAGAAAGGAGTAAGAAAAGATGACGCGTAGCTCCGTGGTACTTTACAACAAGTTGCTATCTTCGCCGCTAACGCTTCCTGTACCGGTCCAGATTTCCGCTTTTCTCCTTTCCCCAATTTCCCTTCTCCTTCTTCGTTGCGGATTTTAGCTCTTTGCCATGGAGAACGGAAATATCGCTCTCTGCGTTCTTCTCGTTCCCGCCCTCTGCCTCCGATTCCGGTTTTACTCACTTGCATCTCCTTTGCAGATAGTACACTACACGCCATCAAACTGGACGCATATCGCCAGAACTTGTAATTCTCACGCCGTCTCACTCGTCCTAAGAACATATCTGCCCTGCTCAGATACTGCAAGCCGTGCAGAAAGCTTTCCTGATCGTATTCGTACGAAAAATTCTTATATATCCATTGTATACTCTCATCAGGCGTCTTATCAAGACGGTGAAGAGCTGAGAGGGCATTCTGTAGCTCGTATCCTTCGGCACCGAAGATTAACTTTAAAACACCGAAGATGTCAGGCACAATGTCTCTTCGCCCGGTCGCTATCTCTTCTGAGATTGAGATTGAAATTGAAAGAGCTTGTAAGTCGTTCACCGCGGACCGCAGATCGCCATGCGCATTTTTAGCCAGGTAGATCAGCGTGCTATCCCGTATCTCGATATCTGCATCCTCAACTATCCTTTTCAGTACACGGAAGACGGTCCCGGATTTTATTCGCCGGAACGTAATTATCTTACAATTCCGTAGCAAGCCCTGCCCCATTCTGTATTTCTCGTTTGCCGTTAGGATTATTGGCTGTGTGCTTCGTTTCACTATCTCGGTTATCGCCTTTGTTCCACCACGGTCTTCGTTGCCGTGCAGATTATCGGCTTCGTCTAAAATGATCAATCGAGTCGTCCGTGCGAATGTATTGCTCGTAGAAGCAGGACCTACTATGCTTTTTATTACGTCTGCACTTCTCTGGTCCGATGCGTTTAACTCTATAACTTCCCACCCGTTCTCAGCAGCAACTGCATGAGCCGCAGAAGTCTTGCCACAGCCTGCAGGTCCGTGTAGAACTGCCGCTTTCTTAGACCCCGGTTTGAAAATCTCTTTAGCCCACACAGTCAGCTCTTTTACTGCCGTTTCGTTACCAACGATCTCGCACAATTTCTTAGGCCGGTATTTCTCTGTCCATTCTACGCTATTTCTCTCACAGTTCACGGTTACCTAAGTAGTTACGCATGCTCTTATAAATTCTACTGGATTCGTTGCTCTCATCAATGTAGTACCAATCAGTATTGCATCAGCACCGCAGTCAAATAAATAACGCACGTCTGCAACTGTTCTGACCCCGGACTCACTTATCAATATCCTATCTGCGGGCACATACTCCGCAAGTCTTGCTGTCGTCTCGAGGTCGACTGTAAATGTCTTAAGGTTCCGGTTATTAATCCCGATGAGTTTCGCCCCGGTATTTACCGCTTTCTCTATCTCTTCCACAGAATGGCACTCGATCACCGCCTCCAGTTCCAGATCGTCCACGAGATTTAACAGCTCCTCTACCGGTGATATGCCTTCAATTAGCAGTACTGCATCTGCACCGTATCCAAAGCCCTCCAGGATCTGGTATTCATCCACGATAAAATCCTTATGAAGCACGGGAATATTTGCTCTTTTCTTCACTATTGCGAGATTATCGAGAGAACCGCCGAAATAATGAGAAGTGAGAACAGATATTGCCGCTGCACCCCCTTCCTCATACTCTCCTGCTAACGATGAGACATCTCTATTCCTTATGAGGTCTCCATCCCTCGGCGACCGCGGCTTTATCTCTCCTATTATCGCTCTATCCCTATCCCTATCCCTATTAGCCTTATCTCTTCTTTTATTCGTAATAGCATCTGACAGACTGAGAACTTTACACGCCCTTTCCGGGATTTTATCCGCTCTACTCTCTCTCTCTCGCTTTCTCCTCCTCTGCTCTTTCATGGTAACTGGTAACTAGTAATTGGTAATTGAGTTGACTCTCCTTATATCTCTTGTAAACTGTACTAAATCCTCAAGTTTTCTGTATGCGGCACCGGAATCTATTGAGACAGCAGCAAGCTCAAACCCGTCCTTCAAACCGCCTGCAAGTCCCGCTACGACCAGCGCTGCTGCCGCATTCATCAGAACTGCATTTCTACGTGCGCCTTTTCGCCCTTTCAGAATAGCGATCGCGATCCCTGCATTCGCTTCTGCGTCTCCGCCCTCTATCTCTCTCACCGTTGCTATCCCTACTCCAAAATCAGCTGGCGATATGCTGTAGGTAATTATCTGTCCGTCTTTTAGCTCTGCTATCTTCGTCTCACCAACCGGCGAAATCTCGTCCAGTCCGTCAATGCCATGAGCCACTATTGCCTGCCGAACTCCGATACCTTTTAAGACGTCCGCAATTTTTGCTACTAATGAGCCATCATAGACTCCTATCACTTGCGACTGTACCTTAGCAGGATTTGCCAGCGGCCCAAGAATGTTGAATACAGTCCTCATCCCGATCTCTTTTCTCGGTCCTAACGCATATTTCATCGCCGGATGAAATACCGGGGCAAACATGAATCCCATTCCTACTTCTTCGATACACGCACGCACCTGTTCCGGCTCAAGCATTATATCGATACCAAGTGCTTCAAGGACGTCCGCGGAACCTGATTTTGACGAGACTGCCCTGTTTCCGTGTTTCGCAACCGCTATTCCGGCACCAGCAGCGACAAAAGCGGAGATTGTGCTTATATTAAATGTGTTTATCTTATCGCCTCCAGTTCCACAGGTGTCTACCATTACACCTGATACTTTCGGCGAGATGATCGTTGCATACCGTAACATCGCACGAGTAAACGAGACGATCTCATCGACTGTCTCGCCTTTCATCCTCAATCCAGTCAAAAAAGAAGCTATTTGTGCGTCAGTCGCTCTTCCGCTCATTATCTCTTCCATCACAAGCTCCGCTTCCTCTGGTTCAAGGTCTATCCTTGCTACAATTTTCGAGATCGCTTCTTTTATCATTCGTCCCAATACAATCACAAACCCTGCAAATTGCCATTTTTCATTGTATATAAAGTATA
>JACGMN010000133.1 GCA_014061035.1 Candidatus Methanophagales archaeon
TGGCGCCCCGCCGCACGCCCAGGGGTTGACTGTTCACAGATGGTCGCGTTATCTTCATACGAGTTTATGGTCATCGTTTTCTAACCGTGAACCGTGAACCCCGGAACTTTGAACCTGAGTAGTTACACTATTCAGCCAATAGTTGATAGCCACAGAGAATTCAAAAGAATCTCTGTATTTGTATATGTATAGGTGTGAGGAGTGAGTTTTGAGGTTTGAGGTTTGAGGTTTGAGGGAGCGTAGAACATAGAACCTAGGTGCGAGGTTTGAGGTCTTTGGCTTACTGGATACTCACACCTCACACCTCCGTCGTAGCTATACAAATACGAATCTCTCTGTGATCTCGGTGGCTGAAAAATAATTATAGCGGTGAAAGGTAATCCAGGAGTTTCCGGAAAGCTCTACTTCTATGCGAGACGGTATTTTTCTCCTCCATGCTCATCTCTGCAAGCGTCTTCCTCTTACCCGTACCAGTACCAGTATCCGTACTCTCAACTTCAAATATGGGATCGTAGCCGAAGCCGCTACTCCCACGTATCTTCTCCGCTATATTACCGTTAACAGTGCCGGCAAAAAGTACCGGTGATCTTTGCGCAGACTCGCAGAATGCGATTACCGTTTTAAAAGTAGCCTTTCTTTCGTCACCCTTTTTCCCGGACATCAATCTCAGAATCCCTTCGTTGCCTATTGTCCTGAAGATAAAGGCAGAGTAAGGACCGGGAAAGCCATTTAAAGCCGGGATATATAACCCGGAATCTTCTATGAAGAACGAGTCTCTGATTCCAATTCCCGCACTCTCCTGTTCACGTATATACTTCGCACTCGCACGCGCTACAGCATCTATCTCATCGAGCTGTAATTCCGGGTAGTCGTAGTTAATATGCAAGATCGTTATGCCGTCATTCAGCCGCCGCGATTGTGATTGTGACTGTGACTGTGACTGTGACTGTGACTGCAACTGCGACGGCAATTCTGCAGCGTAATCCTCAGCCAGAGCTTGCAGCTCTTTTACTTTCTGCGAATTTGTCGTGATGAAAATCACAGCTTTTTTACTCCACGGCATTATTTATCACTATCCATCACTTACCGACCACTATTTTCAATTTCCTTTTCTTATTTGTATTTGTAGATAAAGTATAACTTCTACCTATTTAGGACGCAGATTCATAAGGATTTATGCAGATTTATTTTAGTTTAACCGTTTAACCGTGTTGATGCCGGACTATGATTTATGCCCGATTCCCCAGCTTTAATGTAATTGTTAATTTTTGTCTGAAAAGTTAATACAGAAGACAGAAATCAGAGAATAGAAAACAGAATTCTGACTTCTGTTCTCTAACTTCTAACATGTATCCTACATCCTGCATCTTCATCGTACCTATACATATACAAATACTTTATGATCGCGCGCCTCTAATCGTTCCCGAGATTTTTTTTACTCTTATTCCAACTCGCACACCATTTACCGAATGAATGCACGCTAACGACGCCCGGACTTCCTCAACTTTGCCATTAGCACATCTCAGGATGCCTGTACCTATATCTCCCTTTTTATTGTATTCAATCAGCCAT
>JACGMN010000005.1 GCA_014061035.1 Candidatus Methanophagales archaeon
AAGAATAAATTTTATAATCGGACGCAGATGAACGCAGATAATCCGGATTTTAAATATACGGAATTGACGGAGGAGATTCTTAGTTTGAGGAAATAGTTTTCTGCGTAAATCTGCGTAAATCTGCGTCCTAAATAGGTAAAAGTTATACTTTATATACAAGAACAAAAAATGGAGAAAGAAGATGAGATAAAATTGGGTTTTGTTGTCTCAGAATTTCATCGCGAGATAACTTATCAGATGGAGATACTGGGGCGAGAGCATGCCGAGTTTCTTGGTGTGCGCGTTCATCGCACGGTATATACGCCGGGTACCTTTGACATACCGTTAGCTGTGAAGAAGATGCTCAGCGAGGGAGAAGTAGATGCGGTGGTTACACTAGGATGCATAATCGAAGGTGCGACAGAGCATGACGAGATGGTCGCATCGCAAATGACAAGGAAGATAATGGACCTTTCGCTGGAGTATATCAAGCCAGTAACTTTGGGCGTGGCGGGTCCCGGGATGACAAGGCTGGAGGCGCAGAAGCGGATAAATTATGCTAAAATGGCTGTAGAAGCCGCGGTGAAGTTAGTGAAGAGGCTAAGATAGGAGAAGTAGCAAATGCAGAAGGAAGATTGCCACGATGCAGACAAAGGCGAAGAAGAGTGAAGACCTCTTCATGATTCTTATCGCTCCTTCTATATGGTCCACGGATGGACGTTCAAATAGCTCATCCTCATCTGTATCTGTACCTGTATCTGTATCTGTACCTATTGCGTAATGCCCTTTCTTCTCTAATTTCACCTGTAAAGCGTGACTCATTGCTACTATTGTCAGATGGACTTTGTCATCTTCATTATTACCACTGTTAACGGTTCTGATGGTTCTTTTAAAATTTCTACGACTTGTACCTGTACCTATCTTTGAACTGCTCAACAGCAGTATCAAGTATGCCGCGATACGCTCTGGTACGTAATTCAGTAGATCATCAGTTCTCGCAGAGAACCAGCCGAGATGTATGTACTCTTCAGTTTTATATCCTATAACAGCATCGAGTGTATTTATCACGCGGTATATCATAGCGCCGAAGACGCCGAAGATCGAGAAATAGAAGAAAGGTGCTATAATACTATCGGTAAGGTTCTCAGCAATCGATTCGACAGTTGCCGAGTTAAGATATTCATCATCTAAACCTTCTACATCTCTGCTGACTATTTTCCCGACTGCTTCTCTCTTTTGTTCCAAATCCGTAGCTTCCATTGCTTTCTTTCCGTAGCATTCCAATCCTTTTATCGTGAATGTCATCTTGAAGATCAATGCGCCAAGAACGATGTATAAAGGAGAGAGTGTAGGAGGTATTAAGAGAAGCAATAAACAGGGAAGGACGAAGATAGCAAGTATCAGTAGCGGATAAACAACTCCGAGCATCTTTTCTCTCCGCGCACCGCCGCCACGCCTCGTTATTCTGTCAAAGAAGTACATCAACCTGCTTATCCAGACAACAGGATAAAATTTCTCCCTCTTCTCCGAGGGGTCGCCTACGGTCAGGTCTATAACAAGAGCAAGTATGAAGATCGCGATATGATCAATAAGGAGATTCATATAGCACGTTGCCCCGGACCGGAGGATATATTGCTTTTAAGGCTGAAAATATCTCCTTAAGCTCTTCCTTTCTCTTTACTATATCGTCTGCATTCTTTATTCCATATCTCCTGAACGATTCCAGCAACGCCTCTGCAACTTCCGCGTTATGTATCCAGTAACACTCTGAACAACCCCAAATACGCCCACCGCCTCTCTTCTCCACGCATTCGCCACCGGTTTGCTCGTCTTCACAGGGATAAAACGGGCAGAAACACCACGTACAATCCTGACCTATAAAATGGCAGGGATAATAATCACACGTCTCATCAGGTCCCACAAGTTTTTTATTCTTAACTTCTACTTTCAGTACCTTCTTCAGGCGGTCGTAAGCTAATGGGTGCATCTATCATAGAATAGATAGTCAATAGCTCTTCCAGATAGATAAATATAACAAAATATGTAATTACTCAGGGTTCCGGGTTCACGGTTCACGGTTAGAAAACGAAGAACATAAGCCAGCAGTATGAAGATAATGCGAACAACCGTGAACCAGTGAACCCATGAACCCATGAATCTGACAAGCTGAGTAATATGAGGGAGAGTTTCATATGAGGGAGAGTTTCGTGCTGAATGAGACATCTGTATGGATAACGGCAGACGATAGGGAGAGGGATAAGGATAAAGATAAGGATAAGGATAAGAATAAGAGATACATAGAGATAGCAAAAGAGGAGATAGTACGGCGGAGAAGAGAGCTGGAAAGGTTCGTGCGATGGCACCCGTATTTTCTTGTGGCACTCGAACCATATCAATATCAGAGAGATGAAGCCGAGAAGGAGGAGGTACCGGAGATAGTAGAGCGGATGATAGCTGCTGCAGAGAAGGTCGGCATAGGACCGATGTCAGCAGTTGCAGGTACTTTAGCAGAATTTGCCTGTGAGGCTATGCTGAATGCAGGTGCTATATACGCAATGGTCGATAACGGTGGTGATATTGCATTGATCAACGATAGAGAAGTGCTTGTTGGGATATATGCGGGCGAGAGCCAATTCTCGAACAAGATTGCGCTACGGATAAAACCGAGAGCTTCTCCATGCCCATCCCTAATCGGTATATGCACCTCATCAGGAACGGTAGGGCATTCTATCAGCTTTGGTACCGCAGATGCCGCAACGGTGATAAGCACGAGTGCGTCTCTCGCGGATGCGGCAGCTACTGCGCTCTGCAATACCATCATCGATGCCCAGTCTATCCCGGAAGCGTTCCGCGTAATCGCCCACGTGGAAGGCATTGAAGGCGCATTAGTGATTTATAGGGATATGCTGGCAACGTGGGGAAAAGTGCCGGAGATAGTAGAAATAGAAACTAAAAGTACAACTATTCTAACAGAGTAAAAAAAATCTGAACATTGTCATGTCTTCAGCAGTAAAATTGGAAGCGAAAGAATTGTTGAGTGTTGCTGCAGCAGAAGGAGTCAGCGTAGAGAAGTTGCGGCGGCTGCTCGATGCAGGACGAGTGGTAATTCCGAGAAATGCGAAGAGAGCAGATGGGACGTGTGCAAGGAACGGGAACCGGGAGATTGTGTTAAAGGCAATTGGTGAAGGGATGAGCACGAAGGTGAATGCTAACGTAGGAACATCAAAAGATTATATTAACTATGAAGAAGAGGTGGAGAAGGCAAAGATTGCGGTACGATACGGTGCTGATACAGTAATGGACCTCTCTACCGGTAGTAGTAGCAGTGATGGTGGCAGCGGCGACCTTGACGAAACACGACGTAGAATTTTGAGCGAGGTAAACGTGCCCATCGGGACGGTACCGATATACCAGGCTGCTATGGAGAAGGCGGGTCTCAGAGCTATAGTGGAGATGGACTCGGACGATATGTTCAATGCTGTCAGGAGGCATGCAGAAGACGGTATTGACTTTATTACGGTTCATGCAGGCGTGAATCAGAATTCACTTGAGCGATTGAAGCGGAGCGGACGCATATTAGAGATCGTGAGCCGTGGTGGTGCATTCCTCGCTGCATGGATGATGCACAATGAGCGTGAAAATCCATTCTATGCCGAATACGAATATCTTCTGGAGATAGCGCGCGAATATGAGGTAACGCTCAGTTTAGGCGATGGTCTGCGTCCGGGCTGTATCGCAGATGCCTCCGACCGTGCGAAATTCATGGAAGCTATTACGCTCGGCGAGTTAGTGATGCAAGCCAGGGAAGCAGGGGTCTCCGTACTCGTTGAAGGACCAGGGCATGTACCACTGGACGAGATAGAAGCATCGGTAAAGGTATTGAAACATCTCACTGATTTTGCACCACTCTATCTCTTAGGTCCGCTCGTTACCGACATAGCGCCCGGGTACGACCATCTTGTGAGTTCGATTGGAGGTGCAGTTGCAGGGATGTACGGTGCAGATTTTCTCTGTATGGTCTCACCATCTGAGCATTTAGCGTTACCTTCTGTAAGCGACATTAAAGAAGGCATGATCGTAACGAAGATAGCTGCTCATGCTGCGGACCTTGTCAAAGAAGGGCAAAGAGAGAAGGCACGGCGATTAGACGATGAGATGGCGTATGCACGGAAGAGACTGGATTGGACCCGTCAATTTGAACTTGCGATAAACCACGAGGAAGCCCGGAGAATACGGGCGAGCAGACCACCATTGAGCGATAGCGATGCCTGTTCCGTCTGCGGCGATTTGTGTGTGTTATTAAAGTGGGAGGAATCGTAACTACTCAGGTTGCCAGGTTCACGGTTCAAGGTTCACGGTTCACACTTCACAGATGGTCGCGTTATCTTCATACGAGTTTATGGTCATCGTTTTCTAACCGTGAACCGTGAACCCCGGAACTTTGAACCTGAGTAGTTACGATTTTCGCTCTATTTCTATTCTATACAACTACAAAGATTTTAAAGAGGAAGATGAGAATACCTATAATTAGCGCAATTATCGCGCTGATTGATGCAACCCATGCGAATATGTAAAGTCTTACCCGGTAATCCTCTTTCTCATCAAATATTTTTTTTATCACGAATAGCAAACCCCTCTCCATCCTCTACCTACCTCCTGCGTTCTTGATATTTATATACTATTTATATACTTAAAAAATATACAAAGAACATATATGGCGATATGGAGAAAAAATGAGTCGATTAACCATAAAACGCGGTGAATTAGGCGAGAAAGCGTTACAAAAAATATCGATCTCATTTGTCTTGATAATATCAATATTTATAGTCGAGGAACATACCAATATCCCGCACGAGGAGATAGTATGGGGAGCTCTCATGTTCCTCATCTTTAGTATGTTCTATTATTCTGTAAAGGTAGAACTGAGCGAACAGAACAGGGTAATTAGAGCGAAAGAAGAATTCACCGATAGGATATTCAGAAAAATACCATATCCCACCAGTGTATTCTTTGTAGATACAGATTGCAAGATACGGTATGCGAATGATGAAGTTGCAAAAATCAGAGGCTTTATGAGCAGAGATGAAATTATCGGAAAGACACCAGAGGAAATTCTTGGTGTTAAAAGAAGTATTATTCGCGATGTACTCGATACTGGTCAAGTAATAATAAACCAGAGAAGAAGTCCGATCACCGACCATGAAGGTAAGAAGCGGTCTCACCTTATATCCTGCTTCCAGATAAAAGATACTGATGAAAAGTTATTAGGTGCTCTTGAAGTGCTTACCGATATCACAGAGTTGGAGAAAGAGAACGGGAGAGATTCTATGTAAAGATGAACCAAAGGTGATTAGAAAAAGGAGAAGCGTACAAAATTGCTGTTCTTGGAGCACTACTCGCTATATGCCTGTTCACAACTTATTATTCACATTTTATCTTAAAAATTGAAGTTATCTTTACGCATCTATTCTATATTCCGATAATTCTTACTTGTCTGTGGTGGTCACGCAAAGGCATAGCGGTTGCAGTCTTC
>JACGMN010000023.1 GCA_014061035.1 Candidatus Methanophagales archaeon
TACCCAAGGCGAGGTAGAGATAGTAGATATAACGGATAAGGTGAACAGCGCATTGTTAGAGTCTGAGATTGAGAATGGGATTGTGACCATCTTTGTGACGGGTGCAACCGGTGCGGTAACGACAATAGAGTACGAGCCTGGACTGTTGAGTGATTTCCCCGCTGCGTTAGAGCGGTTGTTCCCACGTGGGATAGGATATGAGCATGAATACCGGTGGCACGATGGAAACGGGCATTCACACGTCCGGGCATCTTTTCTCGGTCCTTCGCTGACCGTGCCGTTCAACGATAGAACGCTTATGCTAGGAACGTGGCAGCAGGTGGTCTTCATCGAGCTGGATATTAAAAGACGGTCGAGACAGATAATTCTACAGATAATTGGGTAGTAGATATATGCCCCTTTCCTATAACATAGACCTCTGCACTCCTTTTACGTGAAGCTGCAGGCGAATACGCCCTCGTATACCTGAACTTCGCCTTCACGCTCGTATAAAATTGGTTATAGTAGCTACCTTGAAATATTTTCGCGACGAAGTTACTGCGGTTTGGGTTTGTTAATAACGCAGAAGCAATGGTTAGCGCTGCAGTGCTCAGTTCAAAAGAGCGAAACTGATCAATATCTTTATTCCCCGACAGCTGTGGCGAAGCGTCCGAGATCACGACATCCACAGCATTTCTATCGTTCGATAAGAGCGCGTCTCTTATAGCTCTTATCGCTTCTTCTTCGTTTGTTATATCAGTCCTTAATACTACGACATTATTGATTCGCTCTATTAGTTCTATATCCACGCTTATAACCATTCCGCGTTCGCCTACCAACGCGTCTGCAACCTGCGACCAGCCGCCCGGAGCAGCGCCAAGGTCCACGACAACATCACCCTCGTTTATTACCCCAAACTTATCGACTATCTGCCGCAGTTTAAATGCGGAACGAGACCTGTACCCTTCCTCTTTCGCTTTTTTATAAAATAGATCGCTCTGCAAATCTACTCTTTTTACCATCTACTTCACCCCTTACCCTCTAACCCCTTAGCCTTTAGCCCTTAGCCCTTATTTACCCTACGATTAACGTAAATATCGAGAAGAAGTAGCCTAAAGATAGAGCCAAGACGCTGATGGTTACCAGATAGGTAAGCAGTACCTTAATACCAAACTCCTTCTTCAGAACCAGAATTGCTGCCCAACTGGTGACCGGTCCTGCCAGAAGTAGCACCATCCCTGCACCTATCTCCATCCCATGCGTTACAAAGGCGTGAACTACGGGTACACTGGCAGTGGAGCAGATATGCATCGCGAGTCCAAAGAGAAGGCTAAATAGATACCCGAGCCCACCGCCAAGATGATCTCCAATAAATCTTCCTACCGGAGCTACCGTTACTACCAGAGCAGCAATAGCAAGACCCAAAAGTAATGCTGGTCCAATCCTTTTTACCATATCGATAAATGCATAGCCGAAGATAGAGCTAATTCTTTCTTTAATCCCTCTTTCTACCACGGTAACATATCTCTCCGGGTCCTTCTCGAAGATTGCTCGACAATGCTGGCAGCAGAAGTAATAAGTTATACCTTTATACTCTGCTCTTACCGCATCACTTACGTCCACGCTCATTCCACATATCGGGTCTCTGGCAATTCTACCTACCGACCTCGCTGGTTTTGGCTCGATCCCGGGCTTGATAAAGTTTCCAATAGCGCCCATAACCAGCCCCATCAATATCTCGGCAAAGAATATGAATACCGTGAACATTATTCCCAGCATGGCATAGCAGACTAAGAGGGCAGGTATGGATGTTGCTGGCGTTGCTATCATGAATGCCAGGACAGGTCCTAATCTTGCACCTTTCTGGTAAAGGCTTATAGCTACCGGAAGAGCACCTATACAGCAAAGTGGGAGAACAGCGCCTGCGAAGATAGAGTAGAATATAGGTTTTAGTCCATTCCCACCCAGGTGCCTCTCCACCAGTTGGACTGGTACAAATTCATTGATTAGACCACTCAGGAAGAATCCTACTGCTACCCAGGGCAGTACGGCGAGTAAATAATCTGTAAATGCTGTAAGGAATTCAATTATTAGGTCCATGTCCATGTCCATGTCCATGAAATGGAATGAGCATGAATGAGAGCGATCAGGAAAGGCTGAGCATCCGTTCTATAGCTCTACGTGCTTTCTCTGCTACATCCTTCTGCACAACTACGACCGGCTTCTCTAATTCTAATACTCTTTCCAACTTTTTCAATGAATGCATCTTCATCTGTGGACATACTGCGGTCTCAGAGATGGGATAGAATCTCTTACCCTTGCACTCGCTCTTAAGCCGGTGTAAGTGCCCAACCTCGGTCCCTATCAAAAACTCTTCCTCCTTCGCCTCTTTGCAGTACTCTATCATCCCACTTGTGGATGTGACATGGTCTGCCATATCCTGAACTTCTATCACGCATTCTGGATGAACGACCACTCCTGCCTCTGGGTGTTTAATCTTCATCGTTAGCAGATCATCATCTAAAATCTGGTGATGGGTTGGGCACAGACCATACTCAGGAACAGTGATTATCTGTTTTGATGTCTGCTTTTCCAAATACCGCGAAAGATTATGATCCGGTCCAAATATGATAGTCTCAGAATCCATCGCCTCAACCATCACCGATGCGTTTGATGATGTGCATACGCAGTCAGCCAGCGCCTTGCAATCTGCAAGCGTGTTTACGTATAGCAGGACTTCTGCATCCGGATTCTTCTTCTTTTCCTTCTTTAAATCGTCAGGAAATAGCAACTGTGCCATCGGGCATATTGCACCAGGATCAGGGATTAAAACCTTCTTGTTCGGATTTAGGATTGCTGCAGTCTCAGCCATGAAATCTACGCCGCAAAAGACGATAATCTCGGCATCTGTCTCCGCTGCAGTCCTTGCAAGCTCGAATGAGTCACCGACGAAATCCGCGATCTCCTGAACTTCTGGCCTCTGATAGTTGTGTGCAAGAATTAGAACATTCTTACCGTTCCTGAGGTTTTCTATCCGTTCCTTAACCCTCTCCATGATATGCTTTGTATCTCCGTCCTCTATTTTTATTCTATTTTATTTTATTCTATTCTATTCTATTCTATCTGCTCTACTCTTTAAGTTATATTAATTATTGTATGCATGTAATGTTCTAATAATTACTTTTAAAATTAAATAAATGACCTGCTCGAAGTTAGGAACGCTGAGGGAAAAGATAGCATCGGCATCAAAGGGCGCGGGCGGCACGAGTAAGATTTTAATCGCTTTTTCTGGTGGTGTGGATAGCGGGCTGCTGCTGAAGATTGCACAGGATATACTCGGAGAAGCTGTATTCGCCGTCACTTTAGACGCTGAAATAATGCCGAGAAGCGAGTTGAAGCATGCTGAACAGTTCGTAAAAGCGCTCGGTTGTGATTATGAGATAGTAAAATTTCCGATATTGGATAACAAGGACTTTGTTAAAGGTTCAAGAGAGAGGTGCTATTACTGCAAGAAGGAAAGTGCAAAGATTCTTGCGATGATAGGCGCGGATAAAGAGATAAAATCTATAGCAGACGGAGTTAATATCTCAGACTTTGACGAATACCGTCCTGGTATAAAAGCATCTGACGAAGCAGGAATTTGGCATCCTTTTGTCGATGCAGGGATCACAAAATCAGATATCCGTGATATAGCAAAAGAGATCGGTTTAGAGTTCTGGGACAAACCCTCCTCTGCATGTCTGGCGACACGAATACCATACGGCGATGAGATTACAAAGGATAAGTTGGAACAGATTGAGAGGGCAGAAGAGATCTTGAGAGGTAAAGGTTTCAGGTTCCAGCAGGTGAGAGCAAGAATTCATGGCGAGATCGTCAGGATTGAGGTAACAGCCGGAGAGATCGATCAGGCTCTCAGACTCCGTACTGAGATAATAAGAGAGTTAAAGGGAATAGGGTTCAAATATATAACGCTCGACCTCGAAGGATACAGAAGTGGTAGTATGGATGTCAGGGTTCAGGGTTCAGGGTTCAAGGTTCAGGGTTAGACATATAAAAATCCTAAACTCTAATTTCTAAATACTAAACAATTTCAAAATTAAAAATCCGAATATCAAAACTTATACTGGATCCATGATCTATGATCCGTGAACCCTTAACCCCTTAACTTCAAACGCAGAACGTAGAACGTAGAACGTAGAACACCCTGAACCCTGAACCGTGAACCCTGAGTAATTACCGCCTATGAACGAAAGAATAAGAGCTGATTTTCCGATACTGGAGGATATAATTTACATGGACAGTGCAGCAACGAGCCTCACACCAGAACCGGTCTTAGAAGCAGTTTTGAGCTATTATCGGCAGTATAACGCTAATGTAGGGCGTGGTGTTCACCGCTTATCCAGGATTGCGACACAGAAGTATAAAGACGCGCATGAGAAGATCGCGGAGTTCATCGGCATCGGCGCTGGTAGTGTGAGAGAAGGAGAGGGAAGAGCGGTAGACGGAGCGGTTATATTCACTAAGAATACTACAGAAGCCATAAATATGGTTGCGTACGGGTTAAGATGGGCGAAGAGGGACGAGGTAGTGACAACGTTGCTGGAGCATCATTCTAATTTTCTGCCATGGTTGAGGTTGAAAGAGCAGGGTGTGATTGCAAAAGTGAAGATAGTGAAGCCAGATACAGATCCAGATATGGCGGGATGGTTCGATCTTGATGATTTTAAGGCTGCTATTGATGCACGAACGAGATTGGTAGCGGTAACGCAGGTATCAAATGTCTTAGGTACGGTTTTGCCGGTTAAAGAGATATCTGCGATCTGCAAAGAGAATGGTAGCTTATTGCTCGTTGATGGTGCACAATCTGCCCCTCATCGCCGGATAGATGTAGAAGAGCTTGGCTGTGACTTCTTTGCATTCTCCGGGCATAAAATGCTCGGACCGACTGGCACAGGCATTCTATATATGAGAGATCCGGATGTGCTTGAGCCTACCTTTTTCGGTGGCGGGATGGTAGAAACTGTCTCGGAAGCTGATTACAGACTGGCTGGCGGCTATGAACGCTTTGAGGCAGGGACGCCGCATATCGCTGGTGGGATAGGTCTTGGAAGGGCGGTAGATTATCTGAATAATATTGGAATGGAGAAGATAGAAGCTCATGAGGCAAGATTATCAAAGAGACTGTTGAAAGGGCTGCAAAGCATCACTGGTGTGCAGGTTTACGGTTACGGCTCTTCGAGTCTTGATCATGGTACAGGGATTGACAGGATTGGTGTAGCAGCATTCAATCTTGATGGATTACATCCGCATGATGTCGCCGTAATGCTCGCAGAAGCATCAGATATAATGGTACGGTCCGGGCATCACTGCTGCATGCCGCTGATGAATTATCTTGGATTGAAGGATGGAACGGTCAGAGCGTCGCTATATTTATACAATACGGAAGAGGAGGTTGATAGATTTTTAGAGACCGTCACGGAGATTGTAGATACGGTGTAGCGTCAATTGCTGTGAAGAAACAGATGAGAAATTTAAGAGGTTTTTAAAAGGTTTTTAAGAGGTTAATAAAAAAGATTTAGAGGTGAAAAAAAATGAAGAAAAAGGTGAAGAAGAGTAAGGTGAAAGCGATAACTAAATCGATGATCGGACTTGCGATAGTCACGATTATGGTCGTCTCATTGCTCGGTGTGGTGGTGCCAGTTGGAACGGCATCAAAAGGACCTTCGTTAGATATAATTAAGGATGATCCTACTATTATTGTAGCAGCTTCAGATTCTACTATTTTTGATAAAGAACAAGCTGATTTTGTAGCTGATGGTATTGATGATCAAGTGACTATACAGGCAGCTATTGATGCTTTACCTGCTTGTGGTGGGAAAGTATTTTTAATGAGCGGGACTTTTAATATATCAGCAACCATTTATTTAAGGTCAAATATGATTATTGAGGGAGAGGGTCCAACTTCTATTATCCGTTTAAAGGATGGAATTATTACAGTTCCAGGTAAGGATGGTTTACTCAAGTTAATCCATAGTCCAGGTACATCTACCTATTCTATTAATAACATTCATATTAGAAACTTTACCATAGATGGAAATTATAGGGGGCAAGTAAGTGGTGCTTGGCCTGTACCTATAAGATTGCACGGTACTAATTATTTTACAGTATCCGATATGTATTTATTTGATGCGTACAGCCCACTTGAATCTAGATATAGTTCCCATGGAATTATTTATAACAATTTTATTAGAGATGTAATTATTGGAGATGGTATAGGGACAGATTTTAGCAGCTTTATAACCATTACAGGAAACATTTTAGAAAATGCTCATGAAGGGATAGATCTGGATTCTAATACCACCCATTCAATAGTATCCAATAATATACTAAGGGCAACCACAAGACAAATAGCAGGAATAATGGTGACTAATTCAAGTTACAATGTAATTATAAATAATCAGATTAAAGGCCATCCAATTTTATATCATACAGTTCCACCTTTTGCTACGGGAGTATGGCTTCGAAAGAGAACTGCAGATGATATAAATACACATAACATAGTTAAAGGCAATAACATACGACATATGTGGAAAGGTATAAGAATACATGGAACAAATGCTTTAATACAAGAAAATATTATTGAATATATAAATAGAAGAGGAATTGATGTTGCTTTTGTTATATCTAGAATACCACCACGATTTGTAATGCCTCCACAAAATGTAACAATCAGCCAAAACCAATTTCGTAATATTGGCGAACATGGCATATCTATAGCATCTGGTACTAAAGATATTACAGTGCAAGAGAATCAATTTAATAATGTTGGAATTGTTGCACCAAATATTTTTAATGAGATTCATGTTGGTTTTTTAGTGTCACGATTACATGTTAATAATAACACTATAAACACAGAGAAACCAGTAGAACCCGCAAACATATTGGATGTGTGGATCAGACGATTTCAAACTATCTTCGGAGATTTCCTCGTTTCTACCTCTTTTATCAACTCTGCTGTCGCTGTTGTCTTTTTAGGATTGGCTAATGCTACATTCACACCTTCTTCTTCAAGACCCGGATAAAGCCCCAGCCATAAGTTCCCTGTGCTCTATTATTGCATTTGCTTCTCTTGTTATATCAAGTTATATAAATTAGGTATAACATGAGATTCGACTATTTATATATAAATGCCACTTTAATTAAGTAAAAGATTAGGGGTGATTGAGATAGATGAACATGCAATTGGCGGGGATAATAAAAAAAGCGGGCAATTATTACGTGGCTCTATGCCCTGAACTTAATGTATCCAGTCAGGGAGAAAGCATTGAGGAAGCGAGGAGGATGCTGCAAGAGGCGTGCGAAGAATATCTTTCTTATTTCTTATATAAAAGAGAAAAAGCTGGAGGATGAAATACGACCCGTCCCGATGGAAGTTCTCAGGGAATTCCTTGTAGAGGACGTAGAGCATGTACGACCTTCACATGACTGGGTTTATTCGGAGAACATAACTTTTGAGGTTAGTGCCAGTGTCTAAGAAAAATGACAGTAGAAGTAGACGTAACAATAAAGCCGAAGCGAGGAGTTGCAGACCCAGAGGGTGAGAACACCAAAAAAGCATTGCACTTACTCGGGTTCAGAAATGTTCGCAGCGTAAAATCAATGAAGACATTTAGAATAGAATTAGAATTAGATGCAGAGACGACGGGTGATGCCGAAGAAGAAGCTGTGACGAGTGCGGTTGAAGAGATGTGTGAAAAACTGCTTTCCAATCCTGTAATACACGATTATGAGATATTAATTGTAGGCAGACAGATTGGGAATTAGTTAGATGACGATGGCAAGGATAGACCCATGGAGTACTAACGAGATAAAGGATTATACAAGGCTCTTTGACGAATTCGGTATCTCTCGGTTCGTGGATGTATTGAATCAGATAGAAGAGCCGCATAGATATATGCGAAGAGGTATAATAGTTGGACATCGCGGCTATGAGTACGTGCTTCGCGCAATGAACGAGCGGAGCGCATTTGCAGTGATGAGCGGGTTCATGCCGTCTGGAAGAATCCATCTCGGCGGTAAGATGGTCATGGACGAGATTATCTGGCATCAACGAACTGGTGCCGATGCGTTTGCCTGTATAGCAGATATGGAGTCGCACTCTGTCAGAGGTGTTTCGTGGCGTGACTGCAGAGAGATAGGAGTGAACGAGTACATAGTGAGCTTAGTAGCGTTAGGTTTTGACGTCGAGAAGGGGCATATATACTTTCAATCTGAGTTTAAAAAGCTGCAAGACCTCGCTTTTGAGCTTGGAACCGTGGTCAACTTCAGCGAATTAAGTGCGATCTATGGGTTCCGTGGCAATGTGGAGATAGCACATATAATAAGTGTTCTAGTACAGAACGCGGACATATTACATCCGCAGCTTCGCGAATACGGCGGACCTAAACCAACGATCATACCGGTTGGCGTTGATCAGGACCCACATATCCGGTTGACACGTGACATCGCATCGAGAATGCGTATGTTCCGTATAGAGAAGCGGTTCCAGAGAGATCAGAAGCAGGACCCATATATAAGCATACGGGTGAAGAAAGCAGATAGTAGAGCACTGAAAGAGATAGCTAAGAGAATAGGGACAGAGATAGAGATAGCGAGAGAAGGGCAGAAAAAAGTCTATGAACTGCATATCGACCTCTTTGAAATTGCGGAAAGCGAGATTGATAGGACTATACGAGTTATCGAGGAGATAATGCGAGACGTAGAGATGGAATACGGCGGATATGGATTCTTATTACCTGCTGCTACGTATCACAGGTTCATGCAGGGATTGACTGGCGGGAAGATGTCTTCAAGCGTTCCGGAGAGCTACATTGCATTGACCGAACCGCCAGAAATGGCAGCGAAGAAGGTGAAGCAGGCAAAAACTGGTGGACAGGTGACCGTAGAAGAGCAGAAGAAATTTGGGGGGTCTCCCGAAGAATGCCCGGTCTATGATCTTCTGATCACGCATCTTATAGAAGAAGACGCCAATGTAAAAGAGATCTTTGAAGAATGCAAAAGCGGAAAGAGGCTTTGTAAAACCTGTAAGACAGAGACTGCCGAGCTTATCTTCTCCTTTATTGAAGAGCACCAGAAAGAACGTGAGATAGCGATTGAAGTATTGAAGAAAGATAGCGATTA
>JACGMN010000101.1 GCA_014061035.1 Candidatus Methanophagales archaeon
ATTATAATTATGGAATATCCTTGAATACGGCGTATTCATCTTCAGAGCGCGTGCTGATTTTGCAAGATTAAAGACCGCATTCAAATCCAGATTCTCCTCTATCGATCTCTTTATTTTATCCAGGACGCTGTTAAAGTCGTTCCATCTGTTTTTGCATTCTGTAGCAGTAACCAGACCAAGATGCCGCATAGAGATTTTCAGCTCGTTCTTATGTGGAATCTTACCAATAACATTTATACCGCAGTGCTTCTCTACCGCATTCTGCGCCTTCTCGCCATGCCTTTCACTTCCAATATTGTTTAAAATAACACTTACAATCCGTACCTCGGGATCGAAACTTCTATAGCCATTGACGACTGCTGCAACACTCCTCGTGATGCTATTCGCATTGATCAGAAGTATAACCGGGCAGTCTAAAATCTTGGCTATCTGTGCCGTGCTTCCAACGTCATCAGAATAATTCAAACCTTCGTATAGCCCACGTACTCCTTCTATTACGGCAATATCCGCGCCATTACAACCCTTTATAAATATCTCCTTCACTACCTCAGGCTCCATCAAAAACCCGTCTAAATTCCTTGACGGTCTGCCAGAAACCGCGGTATGAAAACCTGGATCTATATAGTCGAGCCCGACTTTGAACGCTTGAACTTTCAGTCCTCTCGCGCGCAAAGCGCTCAACAGTCCAATACAGACAGTAGTCTTGCCTGCAGAGCTTCTATCACCGGCAATCAAGACCCGCGGGATTTTCATATTTCTTTAATAATACCTGAACTTTTAAAAGATCGGAGATCATTTGAAAAAAAATGGTAAAAAAAGAAGATATATGTCTGTGTGGAGATGGAGAGGGCATTGCGGTCGTTTTGATAGGACACGGAAGTACATTACCGTATAACAAGGAAGTACTGGAAGAGCTGAGAAGGAGAATAGAGATACGAGAGATTTTTAAGGTGGTAAAGGTTGCATTCATGCAATTGAACTCGCCAAGCATTGAAGAAGTACTGAGAACCCTTGCTAAAGACGGAATGAAGAAGATAGTAGCACTGCCAGTCTTTTTAGCAGACGGTGCGCACACGATAGAGGACATTCCGAAGAAGTTGAAGGTAGCCTTTGAGGGCGCGTGGAAAGAGATAGGAGAAGATGTAGAACTAATTTACGCGAAGCCATTAGGCGCGGATGACCGGATTGTGAGTTTAATACTGGATCGAGTAAACGAGGCAGTGAGTGGAGAATGAGTTAATAAATTTAAGATTATTTACAGGTACGGTGTATGACGGCTGGCAGGGTATGTGAAGTTTGCGGAGCGATAGCTGAGTAAATTTTGGACGAGCGAGTGCAACGAAGCGAGATAGATGCCCGCTTCTTATCTGATGTGGAGGCACTGTCTCGATATTGGTATCATTCATTTTAATCTTGTCTTTCCCTATATTGGATTATTTCCCTATATTGAATTATTTCTTCTGACGATAACGAGTCTGATTCAACTAACCTGTAATGTTTTTCAGAATTAATAAGCATTCCTTTCTCAGATGATTCAAAAGAGAATAAAGCAATTAAATCGTCTTCTATGAATTGTGCCG
>JACGMN010000108.1 GCA_014061035.1 Candidatus Methanophagales archaeon
AACCGCTATGCAACTGGGGAATTTAACCAGAAGATTCTCCGAGAAGACGCTCATAAAAGCCTCTTTTCTTATTTATGCCCTCGCATTACTCATTATTCCGTTCGTCCACACGATCTGGCTGTTCTTAATTCCAGCAGTAATCTTCGGTATTGCTCAGGGTATGAACCTGCCGAGTATTCAAACGCTTTTAATCCAACTTGCAGATGTCGAATATCGCGCTGCCATTATGTCGCTAAACGGGATGGTGCTGCGATTAGGACAGACGTTAGGTCCGCTCGTAATGAGTGCAATCTTCCTCGTTGGCGGATTTGAAGCGACTTTCTTTTTCAGCGCAGGCTTAGTATAGATACTGGCAGGTGGATAATCCTTAGACGTTGATGTTTATATGCACTGAAAAAATAAGATATTGATCAATGAATGATATATAACTATAAGTTGCATATTATTAGAATATGTATGAGGGTATGAATGAAAGATGGCAGAGAAAGAACATATGAATCTGGCTATAATAGGCCATATAGACCATGGTAAGTCAACGTTACTTGGACGGCTGCTGATGGACGCTGGGGTGATAGACAAACACGTAATCGATGAGTACAGGAAGAAGGCGGAAAAGATAGGAAAAGGGTCATTCGAGTTCGCTTGGGTGATGGATAGCTTGAAGGATGAAAGAGAGCGGGGTATTACTATAGATATCGCTCATCAACGGTTTGATACTAAAAACTACTATTATACGATCGTGGATTGCCCAGGGCATAGAGATTTCGTAAAAAATATGATTACCGGGACGTCGCAGGCAGATGCAGCGGTCTTAGTAGTGGATGCGAAGGACGGGATAATGGCACAGACAAAGGAGCACGTATTCTTAGCGAGAACCTTAGGCGTGACTCAACTCATTGTCGCTGTAAATAAGATGGACCGAGTGAATTACGATCAGAAGCGATATGAAGAGCTGCAGAGAGAGATTTTCAACCTTCTGAAGTCCGTGGGGTACAAGGAAGACTCTCTCTCGTTTGTTCCTGTTTCTGCGTTTGAAGGCCAGAATATAACGAAGTCCAGCGATCTGATGAAATGGTTTACTGGTCCTTCCTTTTTGGACACGCTCGATCTCATGAAAGTACCGGAGAAGCCGATTGGTCTCCCGCTTAGAATACCTGTGCAGGACGTGTATACCATAACTGGCGCCGGAACGGTTCCCGTAGGAAGAGTAGAGACCGGAAAGATGAAGAAAGGCGACAAAGTAATCTTCAACCCGCAGGGTACTACGGGCGAGGTAAAATCAATAGAGATGCATCATGAAGAGATCCCGGAAGCGATTGCGGGCGACAATATCGGCTGGAACGTTCGTGGTATCGGTAGGACAGATATAAGAAGGGGAGATGTTTGTGGGCATGCAGATTCCCCTCCAACTATCGCAGACGAGTTTACCGCACAGCTCATTGTACTCCAGCATCCGTCAGCAATTACTGTCGGCTACACCCCGGTCTTCCACTGCCATACCGCTCAAATCGCATGCACGATAATGGAAATTTCCAAGAAATTAGATCCAAAGACTGGCGCAGTCAAAGAAGAAAACCTGGACTTTATAAAAACAGGAGATACCGCTATAGTAAATATAAAACCAACAAGACCATTAGTCATAGAGCGTGTAAAGGATATACCGCAGCTTGGAAGGTTCGCAATCAGAGATATGGGGCAGACCGTTGCCGCCGGAATGGTGATGGACATAAAAGAGAAATAAGGAAAGGGGATGAGTCAAAAAGCACGGATACGACTATCGAGTATAGACCATAAAAAGCTGGATGATATATGCCAGCAAGTGAAAAGGATAGTCGAGATTACTGGTGTCAGAATGTCAGGCCCCATTCCTCTCCCTACAAAGAAGCTTATTGTTCCTTGCAGGAAGAGCCCGGATGGCGAAGGTTCGCCTACCTGGGATCATTGGGAAATGCGCATACACAAGCGGTTGATAGACTTAAAAGCAGACGAACGAGTACTGCGGCAACTGATGCGCATACCTATTCCCAAGGACGTGCACATCGAAATTGTCTTGAAAGGGTAGGTGTAAGGGTGGGGGCAGATAAGAGCGCGCGATAAAAATAGAAAACTATAAATATCCCTGA
>JACGMN010000062.1 GCA_014061035.1 Candidatus Methanophagales archaeon
ATGAATACTCGATATGGAGTACATCCTATATAAGATTATGCATGCGGCCGGTATAAATTTAAATATATGGATAATTTATATTGAAATATGCGGAATGTGGGGGATCACTACTTATTTTATTAATAGAACGAATGAATAGAAAAAATGCAAGAGCAGAATGAAAAAAGGACAAAGTCAGATTAAGACGGAGAAGACGGAGAAGGAAAAGAGAGTTAAGACGCCAGTACCAGCACAATTACCATTACAAATACCCATACCGCCAGTAAACTTGATGATAGCATCTTTGCTACTCGTTTTCTTAGGTATCGCGTCCATCATCTCACTTTTGCTCACCCCGCCTACGGGCTTCGACCTCAAGAACGTGCCGGGATTTTTAAATATCGTTGCTATTGCGGCTTTACCGCTCGCATGCGGGATATGGCTGCAGAAGAAATGGGCGTTTTACGGTACGTTAATTCTGGTTGTACCTCTTATACTTATCTATCCTATCCTCGTTGCCTTCAGTCCACATTTCGGTATCGAGTACTGCCTGATCTCTTTTCTCACTGTTATAGTTGTTGGTCCGACCGCTCTTCCTATTCTTATAAGAAACGATCGATATGGTGATGGAGACGGTTACGCGGGAGTCGTTAGAGAAGCAAAGCTGCAGAAGGTAATAGAGAAAATTCCGGTATTCAACGCTCTTTTTGTCATCTTCGGGATCGCGCTTATCATCAGAGCAGTTCTGCCTTATGCAACGGTCTTCAAAGATACCGTCAAATTTGCGTCAGATGATGCAGTATTCCACATGAGATTGGTCGAGAATGCGCTGTTCGGCGAGCATTTTCCACGTGCACTATTCTTTGATGTATTTACTAACTTCCCGTACGGAACTACACTCCACTTCGCACCGCTATTCGGTCAACTTATGATCCATACTACCTGGATTATTGGTCTTGGATCGCCGACAAGGGAATTAATGGAGGCTGTAGGAGCGTATACGCCAGCAATTCTCGGTGCATTAGTCGTCTTCCCGGTTTATATCCTCGGAAAGGAGCTCTACAATAAATATGCCGGTCTGATAGCCGCGGTTCTGGTCGCAACACTTCCTGGACAGTTCCTCTCTCGTTCTATACTCGGATTCACGGACCATCATGTTGCTGAAGTATTGATAATCTCGATATTTATGGCGTTCCTCATATTAGCGCTGAAGAGAGGAAAAGCTGAGCTATCGCTATCTGGAGGTACTGGTACTGGTACTGGTACATGGGTCAAGAACAAGAACTTCGCTTTCCTCTGCTATGCCGGTCTGATCGTTTTACTTTTCTATATAGTCTCCTGGTATTGGTGGGTATTCTACTCATTTATACTCTTCCTTCTCGCTTCGTTTATCTTTACCTTCTGGAAACGACCCGATTCTTACGTTCTTTACCCGGTCTTAGCAGGTATGGCACTCGGATTTTACCTCCTTGCCTGGTTTGCCGGTTTGATCTTTGTCTTTATTATATTTGTTTATGGAGTCATTCAATACACCGTAAACGGACTGCGTGGAGAGCCCAACGAGTATCTCTGCATTACCCTTATACCGGTATTTCTCGTTCCGCTGTTGATGATACTTCCTTTCTTCGGCGATCCTTTTCCTTATGATATAAAGCATATAGGTGCGTTAGGCGTAGGAGTCATCACTTTTTCTATCCCTCTTCTATACCGTTATCTCACTACGATCAGGCTAAAGGATTTTTTTGCTAAATATTCTGAGCTGAATAAACTCGTGAGATATGAGTTTCTACTGCCTGTTTTCACTGTATTTGTATTTTTTATAATCGCTATTGCGGTCTTCCCTGAAGTATTGGGCGCTTTCCGTGTGCTCACGCCGGATGAAACGGCACTGACGGTAGGCGAGGTTCATCCAATGGATTCTGAAAGAGCCTGGGCATGGTTCGGCACTACTTTCTACATCGCTCTTATCGCAATGGTCATCCTGGCAGTAAATATCGTGAAGAGAAATAGACCGGAAGAGCTTCTGTTACTGGTTTGGAGTATATTATGCTTTGTTATCGTTGGTGGTCTCGGAACTTTCGGAATAGAAGGCATAGGACAGAACCGGTTTGCCTATTATTATGTGATAAATGTTGCAATACTCACCGGTCTGTTTTCTGTGACGGTATTTGGGTTTCTAACAGGTATCGGCACTGGTACTGGTACTGGTACTGGCACTGGTACTGGCACTGGTACTGGCACCGGTAGTGCAGGAAACGAAGTTAAAAGAGACTTGCGCTCGAGTGCGAATGCTCGTTCCGGTAAAAGTATGAATAAAAACAAGAGTAAGAAAGGCGGAAAATCGAGAAGAGATGAGTCAAGACCGGATTTTGATCTGCGGCTCATCTCCTTTGCTATTGCCACAATGGTCATCGCCGTCATAGGTCTGATCCGTGTAGGGATCGAATCCCTGATTCCCTTGGGGGTCATCGCTGCGATCTTCCTCGGCTGGATGCATGCATCAAACATCAGGCGCGAGGATATAGAGAAACCGCTATCAAAAACGCTCGCTGTTCTGCTCATTATGGTCTTTGTATTCTATCCATTTCCGTTGAATGCATTGGCAACGCCATTCCCTTCTGTTACTAACCTGCCGCTGAACACCGTACACGCTATAGGTACCGCAGAGCGAGGTATCGGAGCAGAACCGAACTGGTATGAAGCATTATGGTGGATGCGGGATAACACTCCGGATCCGGGCGTCAATTTTTGGGGGCTTTATGAACTTCCGCCTATAAATGAAACTACTGGTAGAAGAGAAGCGTTTGACTATCCGGCAGAAGCGTATGGCGTTATGAGCTGGTGGGACTACGGGCACATGATTACCTGGGTAGCACATCGCATTCCGAACGCAAATCCGTTTCAGCAGGGCATAGGTGGCCCTATAGAGACAGACCGGCCAGGTGCAGCAGCATTCTTCATTACAACCGACGTAAACGCCGCGAATGAGATGGCAGATACGCTCGGTGTCCGGTACGTGATGACCGGTTTCATGATGGCAGATATATGGAACTCGTTACACGGTAAGTATGGTGCAATGACCGTATGGGCAGGCGACCCAGTCCGGTTTAACACCCTGGCACATTACTACCATACGATGATAGCAGGATTGCATATGTTTGATGGTGCGGGCGCGAATGTGGATGGTGTTAGTGTCTCTCCTTTGAATCGCTATCGTTTGGTACATGAGTCCTCGACATTTATCCTCCCTATGGCTATTATCGATGTGGAGACGGGGCGTATATTGCACTGGAGTCATATCGCGGGCGATTATGCCATGACCGCGGAGCAAGCAGAGATTCTTCACGGGCATCTATTCAGTATGGACGCGAGAGAAGAGATAGTAGCGGATTTGAATAACGAAATTATTCCAGAAATGCTAAAGGACGGATTTAATGCGGTAGGTATGCCGTTATCAGAGCGGAGCTTTGTTATGCGGGTCGGTATGGCTGGTGATCGGTGGATAATAAACGACGAGATAAGAAGAATAGTCTTTAATGTAGATAAAGATAAAGAGGCTGGAGTCCTGAATGTTCGCCGCTTTGGTGTTGAAATACCCGGACAGCCGAATATAAGAGCATGGACACCGGAATATATACGACCCACGAGTTTCGTCAAGACTTTTGAATTCGTTGAGGGTGCGCGAATAGAAGGAACCGCTCCTGATGGTTCTTTAATTGAAATATCGACAGAAATAATGACAAATCAGGGTAGAACGTTTACTTACACTCTGGATACTACCGCAGTTGATGGATCGTTCAAGTTTATCGTGCCGTATTCAACAGAAGGTCCTATCGAGGGCGGTACAAATTTCGCGGTCTCCGTATCGCCGTACATAATAAGAGTGGGAGAAGTAGATCCTGATGACGGTATAGTGGTGTGGGATGTGGAGAAGGAAGTGCGAGTCCCAGAAGAAGCGGTTATGGATGGTAAGACGATACGGGTGGACTTTGTTTAGGGTTCAGGGTTCAGGGTTTATGGTTCACGGTTCACAGTTCACAGTTGGTTGTCTTCTCTTCATACTGGTTTATGTTCATCATTTTCTAACCTTGAACTTTGAACCCTGAATCGTGAACCCCCGAACCCCTGAACTTTCATTCACAAACCCTTACGACCTGCCCTATACCTTTGCTCGTTCCTTCCCGGAAGATGAACTTCTGCCCATCATAGATGTAGTATGGATGGAACTTGAACCGCAGGGTTACGCGTCCGCTCTGCCCAGCCATCATGTAATCGCGATCTAACCGTTCAAAGACTGCTGCTTCAGCTATGGTCTCCAGGTGCACTACTGGCTCATAGCCTTTTTTTATTCTAGTCGGATGATACAAGATGAAAATTTCTGCCTCAAACACCTTTATCGCCTTATGATTTCCCTTACATAGAACCATTCCCCGTCCTACCTCCTTTGGTGAGACGCCTTTGAGTGCTATCCCAACGATATCGCCCGCACTGGCTTGATCGGTTCTATAATGATGTATTTCAATGGACTGAACTCTCACAGATTTGAAGTCACCATCGACCATAGGACCGAGCAGCAATTGATCGCCTGCCTTGACCTCTCCTTGCTTGATGGAGCCGCTCACCACGGTTCCGGCTCCGGCTCCGGCTATCTGATATATCTTGTCGATGTACAGTTGGAATGGCTTTTCACTCTCGAAATTCCTTTTTGGTAGCTGAAACAGTAGCTGATCTAAGAGATCCAGCCCGGCTCGTGTGACCGATGATGTCTGTATGACGGGAACGATCACGCCCTTGCTCAACTTATTTGAGATCAGATGCAGATCAGATGTAAACTTAACGCGTAAAGGTATCTTGCCAACAATTCTTAACAGATCAAATAGTTGCTTTTCCACCACGGCGATTCGCCCCTCATCAACTCTATCTGTCTTTGTTATAGCGACGATCGTGGGTAAATCCATGGCAAGTAGTATGCCAAGATGCTCTTTCGTCACACGAGTAACACCATCATCTGCCGCGACTACTAAGAGACCATAGTCCAGTTTCTGACCGACTATGCCCCGTATTGCCGTGCGCAGCCAGGGTTCATGCCCGACAGTATCAACAAAAGAGACCAGTTTCTCAGCAGATTCAACGAGCGATGCCTGTTCCTTCTTGTTCAATGGGTTTTTCAGGTGAATCGTCTTGCCTGATCTGAAGCCGTATACACCATAGGACAGGTCAGCAGATAACCCCCGCTCGATCTCATGCGGTTGGACATCCAAAAAGATAGAAGTCTTGCCAGAGCCGTCGTCGTGCATGCCTGTAATCAAAGATCCGATCAGTGTGCTCTTCCCATGATCGACATGTCCAGCACTGCCAACCAGAATGTGCTCCTTCATAACAATTCGGTTTTTTATCGTGACTAAACCGACATATTCATTACCATCACCATCACCATTACCATCATCATTGCTATCGCTCACCACATCTTCATTACAATCGACGATCTCAGCGCCAATTTCGAGAGCGATGCAATTCAAGACAGAGATCGTCTCCTGAAACCTTTCGCGTGAGATTCCCTTGAGCGATCCTCTATCGGTTACTCCGATCAGATATACAGCCGTACCATTACCCATGATTATCCTGTGTTTCATCTGGCAGGCTAAACTTTGCCTTCGATCATCTCTGAGATGCACCTCTTCAACCAGAAATTCCTTGAACTCGATATTCTCTCTCTCCCCATTCTCGACTATGGCTGCTATCTTCATCGTATTTCTGTTCTTTTCTCTTTGCTTAAAGAGATTCTCCAATCTCATTGAGATCAAAGCACAAAAGGACCTGCTATCATGAGGACAATAGACCCGAAGATGAAGACTGATATGAAGGCAGTGATCGCCGTTGCAATCTTCTCTTTCTGCTTCTCCCCTTTTATACCTAACCGCAAGACGGGATTCAGCATCTCTCTAAATACATGTCCACCATCAAGAGGAATAGCAGGCAGGCAGTTGAAGAGTCCAACAAATAAATTAATCCAGCCTATCCAGAAGAGCATATCTATAACTAGAAAGATACCATCACCGAGGATTGCTGTAGCGCCTATCGGCTCGTATAAATGAGCGAGTACCGGATTAAAACCACCGAACCCCACAGGAATGGGCGCAATTGGCATGATTGTCAATCTCAGCCAGGTATCTAACCACAGACCAGGTGAAAGAGTCATAAAAGCATGAGGCATGTTCCTCAACCCGTCAAGGTATTCTCTCGCATGAAATTCAGCTACCGCGATCCCTAATGCGCTATTTGCAACACGGACACCTAAGAAACCTCTATTGTCGTGGAATGGCGACTCTGCCAGTACTACAGTAATAATATTTTTATCATCTACCTCCAGTTCTATCGCCTGTCCGGGTGTAGTATCAGCCATGAACGCAAGAAAATCATCATGATCGGTTATTCTCGTGCCATCTATCTTTATTATCTGCATGCCTTCCGCTAAACCTGCTTTATACGCGGGTAAGCTTTCTTCAACACCTAATAGCATAACGCCACGGATTTTAATTCCGTCTGCCGCTACCAGCGTTATTTCTCTTCCGTCTCTATCCAGTACCGTAACTCTAAACTCATCTTGCTCTACTAACGCTCTATTCAGTTCGTTTACACTCGTAACCGGCGAGCCGTTGACCATTGTGATGATCATTCCCAGCTCTATTCCAAGATACTCTGCAGGACTTCCTATGACAACGTCGTGAACGTGCAGCACATTCTCATTGACTGGCTGTACCGTGAAGAGAAGAGCAAAAAAGAGCAGGAACGCAACAAGCGCCACGCAGTAATTGCCCATTATACCCGCAGAAAGTATACGTGTTCTCTCAGATGGCGTTGCTACTTTCTTCGCGTTCGCGTCTATACTCTCATCACGGTTTCTATCCTTCTCTCCGCTGCCATCTCCATCTTTATCTCTATCTCTATCTCCATCTCCTTTTACTCCATAAAGTTGTTCGCTGTCTGGCTCAACAAATGCTCCTATCGGTACTAAGCACATTAAAATCCCCATTGACTTTACTTTTATCTTTTCTACTGTGCTCAATATCGCGTGAGAAAACTCATGTACTACCAGCGCAATAACAAAACCAACCCATGCTATCATAGGTATAAACTCATTTAATCCTGGTATGAGTAGCCAGTTCCTTGGCTCATGTATCACTGTCGGTTCTGGCCTCACCATAAACATTGCAATCACTGCAAATACTACAATGGCAAACATGAACGCCATGGAAATGATCATTAATAGCGTGCCGATGTTGGCATAAGCCCTCCAGAATCTTTCTGTGATCTCGCCTTTTGAGACCCTTTCCAGCAATCTCCCCCCCCTTTGTGTCCTTATCATTAAGATAGGTCCAATCGCGGAGATATTATATCTCTCCAAAATTCCCTTTCTCTCAAGCACAAAAACGAGAAGCCAGTAGATCAGGAACAGGTACAGCACCAGCGTCAGGTAGTACGGGTTCATTTTT